>JAFYMD010000137.1 GCA_017556785.1 Clostridia bacterium
CACAAAGCCGGATTGCTCTTGTTCCGGTTGAGGAATGGGCGGTAAATCCTCCAACGAAGTCAGAGAAAAGCACCGCAAAAAATGCTTGGTGGTGCCATACAAAAGAGGACGCCCCGGCAAATCCAAGCGACCGCATTCTTCAATCAACCCCTTGGCAGACAAAGAACCGATTACCCCCGAGCAATCCACCCCACGCACTTGTTCCACGTAAGCCTTGGTGACCGGTTGGTTGTAAGCAATTACCGAAAGCACTTCAAAGGCCGCTTGGGAAAGTGGGGTATTGCGCCGCATTTGAGAAAGCTTGCGAATCGGGCCAATATACGCAGGCTTGGTGGTCATTTGATAACAATCGTCCAACGCCACGATCGCCAACCCGCTGTTTTGCTCTTCCATGCGTTTTTTCAGTTGGTCGATCGCGTCTTTGGCTTCGGCAACCGTAATCTCCAGTGCCCCTGCAATTTTGCCCAATTCCACCGGCTCGCCACCGGCAAACAGTAACGCCTCTATGGCGGGGATATAGTCTTGCTTGCTCATTGATTTTCCTCTCCTTCCACCATAGCCAATTGTTCCTGATCATCCAAATAAATTCTTCTCTCACGGATCAATTCCAACACCGCCAAAAAGGTAGCTACCGATTCGGAGCGACCGTGGGAACGAGAAAACAGACTTTTCAAATGCATTTTTTTGCCACCAAACAAATGACGTAACACGTACACAATACGAGACGAAACCGAAATCACCGTCTTTTTGACCAAGGGGGTAAAATGGGTTTCAGGCGGTGGCAACCGTCGCAGGCCTCTGCCTACCGCCGCCAAATAATAGTGTACCAGCAACGGCGGTTCATGGGTAAGCAAATAGGTTTGATCTGGCTCCACCTTGGCAGGCTCGCGCACCATACGGTCAAACCCTTCGGTGCGTTGGGCCAAAATCGCCGCCAATTGACGGCAGGTTTGGTATTCCAGCAACTCTCCTGCCAATTGGTCGGTCAGTTGCTCCGCTTCTTCCGGCTTGGGTAACAACGACGCCGATTTAATATACACCAAACGCGAAGCCATTTCCAAAAATTCGCTGGCGATCTCCATGTTTTGTTCCTGCCAAGCATGAATATGTTCCATATACTGCTCCAACAGATCACATATGGAAATGTCGTAAATATTTAATTTGTTTTTGGCAATCAGGTGCAACAGCAGGTCCAACGGACCTTCAAACACCTCTAATTTAAACGAAAGACCTTGTTCCACGGTTGCACCTCCTTTGTATAATCGTACGGGTTAATACCCAAAGGGTAAATCAGCTATGGTGTCTAACACGTCCAACACACCGCTTCGCAAAAAGTTCAACGGACCGTCCAACACACCCATAAAAATCAAGACAAACAAGCCCATCATAATGTATTGCTCGTATTGCATAATGGTGTAGTACAACCGATTGGGCAAAAAGGCGGTCAGCAACCGAGAACCGTCCAAGGGGGGAATAGGCAACAGGTTAAATACCGCCAACGCCACGTTGATGGTGGCAAGGAACATAAAAAAGACGTAGAAAAAGTAAACGATCAACGACTCAGTCTGGTTGCTAATGTACCCCACTACGTCACCGCTTAAAGCAAACATGGTTTCGGTGTTGACCCCAATGGTAAGTACAATGTTTTTCAGTAACAATGCCACGATTGCCATAAGCAGGTTGGAAACAGGGCCCGCCAAAGCAGTCAATGCCATGTCCCATTTGGGACGTTTGAAATAACGCGTGTTGACCGGAACCGGTTTGGCCCAGCCAAACCCTGCCAACATGATCAGCGCCGCACCAAACCAATCGATGTGACGCATGGGATTCAGCGATAACCGCCCTTGATACCGCGCTGTGGGGTCACCCAATTTGTTGGCCGCAAAAGCATGGGCATATTCATGAAAAGGCAACACCAAAAAAATTACCATCGCCGCACTAAAAACAAAGGCTATGGCGCTTAAGTAATCTTGGTGGCTTAACAAAGAAATCAACTGCATTACATACCACTCCTATGATAATTATAGTTATTATACTAAAATATTGGCAAAAATACAAGACCTAAAACCGACTTCGATTAAATTTCTTGATTTTGCTCATACTATCAATGGGCGAAATCGTACAGGATTTCGCAAATTTTCAATAAATGAGGTAGATCACAATGAAAAAGAACAAAAAAGGACAAGCAAACAATCAAAACAAACAATATCAATTTCCCACCGATGCTCCCTTCCAACAAATAAAAGATCCCAAAACCGATCCGTTGGGCAGTTATACCGGCAATCCGGCCGACGGTGGAGCTCCCGTACAGGATGCCGACGATTTATAAACCCGATATCAACCACCAAAACCCCTGTGCCACTTAGCACAGGGGTTTCCTTGATCGCATTTTCGCGTGTGAAGGACATCGTGCCACGCTTGTTTTTTATTCTGCCGACAGTACCACCCCATGGGCAATTCCGGAAATGGGCAACCCTTGTTGCACCGTAGTGGTGGAATGCAGGGAACCGGTGGCCACAAACAGTACCCGTTTTAGTTCCCCCTTGCACAGCGACGGCAAAATGCGCGCACACAGCACCGACGCACAACAGCCGCATCCCGAACCGCCTGCGTGCACGTCTTGTTCTTGCTCGTGATATAAATTCAGCCCGCAATCCCCATGACAAACGGAGATTTCCAACCCATTTTGGCGGGTCAATTCGCAAAGCAACCGACTACCCACCTTGCCCAGATCGCCGGTCATGATCAGGTCAAAATCAGCAGGTGTCATATGAGTATCTTCAAAAAAATGCAAAATGGTATCGGCGGCGGCAGGTGCCATAGCCGCACCCATATTATTGGCATCGGTCACCCCCAAGGCGGTCACCCGCCCCACGATTCCATGGGTAACAGATATCCCCGCTGTGCGTTCTCCCAACAACACCGCTCCCGAAGCGGTAGCAGTCCACCCCGCGGTTTGAGGGCGTTGTCCGCCGTATTCCAAAGGAAAACGAAACTGCCGCTCGCTGGCGCAAAAATGCGAAGAGGTTACCGCACCCGCCGTATGTGCCAGACCGCCTTCCACAAAGCCGCTTGCCATAATCATTCCCAGCGCCATGGTGGAGCACGCCCCGTAAATTCCTACCTGGGGAATGCCGAAGGTTCCCACTCCCATGGTACTACCCACACATTGATTCAGCAGATCGCCGGCAAACAGGTATTGTACCTTGTCGGGGGTTATTTCCCCTTTGGACATGGCAATGGTCAAGGCCTGTCGTTGCAACTCGCTTTCGGCCTCTTCGAAAGAATCCTTTCCCAAATACGCATCGGAAAATATGCGATCAAAGGCATTGCCCAACGGCCCTTCCCCTTCTTTTTTCCCTCCCACAGCGGCAAAGGATATCACCCGCGGCGGGCGGTCAAATGCCAACGTGTATTTTCCCAATCGACGTGCCATAAAAAATTCCTCCCTTTGCCCATAGTGTACCATGCAACGAGAGGATTATACGGTTATTCTTTGGGTTGATCGGTAATTCCCAAAAGGAATGGTCGGTTTGCCGTACCCACGTTCCATTTGGTTACAAAATTGTAATCTCAGGTTACAACTTTGTAACTTTACTATACCAAAAAACTCCTGTATACTAAATACAGAAACTCAGCAGAGTTATCTTTTACCACGGAGGGCTATTTATGAAAAAATCGTTGCTTTTTATTTGTCTTTTAGCTTTAACGGTAGGCTTGCTTGGGTGCAGTTCGCAACCCCAACCACAAGCACCTGCCTCTACTCCCCAAGTTTCGGTCACACCGCCCTCCTCCGAAGCCAAAACGGTACTCCCTGCCGATTTGGAACAAACGGAATTCAGTTTTTCCAGCGGTGTAGGCGGTTGGCGCACCCAGCTTACCCTACACGCTGACGGCACCTTTACGGGGGATTATACCGACTACGATTCCAACGAAACCTACCTTAGCGAATTTAGCGGTAAATTTGTTGATATCCGTGAAATTGATGAAAATACCTATCGCTTAACCTTAGACACCTTAACCTATCAAAAACAGCCCGACACCGAGTGGGAGGAAGACGGCATCCGTTATATCGCCGCCGAAGCCAACGGAATCAGCGGGGGCAAAACCTTTACCTTGTGCCTGCCCGGTACACCCCTTGCTTTGCTTCCCGACGAATTGACCGACTGGTATCGGGGCAACGGTGACACGTTGGACTGCTATGCTCTGTATGAATCAGACCTGCCCGCCTACTTTTTCGCTTGGTAAGTCGCACTTGACTTTTGGGGCTTAGGGTCTATAATAATGGTACATTTGTAATACCTTAAGGAGAACTGCGCATGTCTTATCGTCGTACCAAATACGCTTGTTATTTTGCCTACCTTGCCATGTCCTCGGTGTTTTGTTTACCCCCCATGTTGTTTGTGACCTTTCGGCAAACCTACCACATTTCTTACACCTTGTTGGGTACCTTGGTGCTTACCAATTTTTGCACCCAATTGTTGGTTGACCTGTTGTTTACGGTTTGGGCACACAAATTTTCGGTAAAAACCGTGGTACGAATCATGCCCTTGGTCACCGCCACCGGCTTAACCGTTTACGCTTTGTCCCCTTGTTTGTTTCCTAACAATGTATACGTGGGGTTGCTGATTGGTACGGTAATTTTTTCGGTGGCTTCAGGGTTGTGCGAAGTACTGCTTAGTCCTTTGGTGGCGTCGCTCCCCTCTGACGACCCCGGTCGAGACATGAGCACCTTGCATTCGCTGTACGCCTACGGGGTGTTGTCGGTCGTATTGATCAGTTCTCTGTTTTTTGTCTTGTTTGGTTCACAAAATTGGCAATACCTCGCCCTGTTTTGGGCGGTGGTACCTATATTTTCTTGTTTGTTTTTTTGCTTGTCACCCATTCCCGACACCAACCTTACCCACACCGACCCGCAAACCAAACCCACCCACCGCAAGCGGGGTTTGTTGTTGTGCGTAGGGTGCATCTTTTTGGGTAGCGCTGCCGAAAACTCCATGACCAACTGGATCTCGGGATATTTGGAAACCGCGCTGGGTATTTCCAAATCGGTAGGCGATATTCTGGGATTGGCTCTCTTTGCAATACTGCTGGGTTTGGGGCGCACCTTATATGCCAAATACGGCAAAAATATAAGCAAAATTTTATTGCTCGGCATGACGGGCGCTGTGTTGTGTTATTTGGTTGCCGGCTTGTCTACCGGTGTGATCTTGCCGTTGATTGCCTGTGTGCTTACCGGTCTGTGTACTTCCATGTTATGGCCGGGCACCTTAATTTTTATGGAAGAAAAAATCCCCCACGCAGGCGTTGCCGCTTATGCCTTGATGGCGGCGGGCGGTGACTTGGGGGCCTCGGTCGCTCCCCAACTGTTGGGATCGGTGGTCGACTGGGTCTCGGTCTCTTCTTGGGCCACCACGTTGGGCAATACCCTTTCCATGACCCCCGAACAAGTTGGCATGAAAGTAGGTATGTTGCTGGCTGCCGCATTCCCACTTATGGGCATATTGTTACTGCTGTATATGAAAAATTTTTTTAAAAAGGAGCACAAATCATGAAATCCTCTTTTTCTGTTACCGTAGCCTTGTTAATCGCAACACTCATGCTTTTCTGTTCGTGCGGTACACAATCCACACAACCTGTTCCCTCTTCTCCCGCCTCACAAACGGTGAGCATTCCTCCTGTTTCAGTCCCCGACGTAACCCTTACAAGCACCCCCAATGATACCGCTACTCCCGCCACGGTTACCCTTACCGTAACCGATGCTGATCAATTTGCCACCGCAACTTATCGCTATACCGACACCGACTCAACAGCAACTTGGTACGTAAGCATTGCCGCCGATCAACCCATCACTCAGTTCAAATGGTTAGCGTTGGACGAAAGTGAAGTTTTGCGGATCGAACGGGTGTTACACACGGTTGAGCAATTGGACGCCAACACTCCGTTTTGCGTGCAGACCTATATCAACGACATTTCCGCCAACCGCGGCATCTGCTACGTTGACACCAACGGCAAAACCGTATTTTGCGCCATTCGTTGTTCGGGACAAGATGGTAGTTTGTACTTGGAACCCTTTACGGTCGGTATGTAATCTTACACAAAAAATCATCGGCAGACACGGATTCGTGTCTGCCGATTTTGGTTTATTGTGTTGCCAATGATATTCCGCTAAACTGATTGCCTCCTTGAACCATGGAAAAAACAACCGAAACATCTTGGGTGCCGTTTGTTTGTCCGTTTGGTCTATGGTTGCCGTTTGGCGGTTGCATTCCTTCGGGCGGTTGCATTCCTTCGGGCGGTTGCATCCCCTCGGGTGGTTGCATCCCTTCAGGCGGTTGCATTCCTTCGGGCGGTTGCATTCCCATATTGCCAAACGATCCGCCCGCTTGGCCTGCCAATTGTTGTTCTCCGCTCCACAAGGTATACTCGCCCGCTTGCAAGGCAGGACTGCTGTAAATCAAAACGGAATACGTGTTGGGCGGACAACCGTTCATAATATCTTTGCCCGATTGATCCCGCAAGCAGACAGTTTGGGCACCGTTTTGTTTTTGAGCAAAGGTAAACACCCCGTAAGTCTGCCCGCCTTGTTCTATGTGATCCAGCATATGACCCGATGCCATAACCGTACCACCGTTAATGTGTATGCCCATGTCGGAGTCGATGCCTGCATCGGCGCTGTCGGAACAAGCCCAAGCGGTTACCGTACCGCCGTTGATCACCAGCCAACCGTTGGAATCAATGCCGTCTCCCTCTCCGGTTTCCCCCGTTACCTGAATCGTTAACTGACCGCCGTTGATCGTGGTTACCGAAACACCGTCCTCATTGGTATTGATCCCGTCATTTCCCGAAGCGATATTGATGATACCACCGTTAATGGTTAAGTGCATTTCGCTGTCCAAGCCTTCGTTTTCGGCATAAAGAGCCAATTGTCCATCGTTTTTGGCTTCACCGCCGATTGTCATGGACATTTTGGAATAAAATGCTCCGTCATACTTGTGCAGTTTTTTGGCATCCTCTACCGCTGTTCCCTCTTGATTTAACACTACGGTGTCCGGCTTGTAAATTCTTGCCACGTATGATCCTCGCACGGTATTTTGTGTTCCGTCGACCAGAATCACCTGAGCACCCGCGTTGGCAGTATCTACGTCTTTGGTAGGATTTTCGGTATTGCCACACTCATACACGTTATAAAAAATCACAGCAGGAGCCACTTCACAAGTAAGATCGACACCGTCCAAAATCAAAGTAACCACCGCTTTGGGGTCTTGGGATGCATTTTCACCCAAATCCACCGCAATTTGTCCCTTTGACAGTTTTCCCGACACCCGATAGGTGCCCGCTTGATTGATATGCACCACCGTATGCTCGGCGGCCTGCCCGGCGGTGTGAGCATCTTCCGCCGTACCTTCACCATAGGTAAAATCCCGGTCCGATTCGTAGTACACAATGTCGTTTGCCGCGTGTACCGCCGCGGTAGCATCGCTTCCGATCGCCTCACCGTCTACCGTAACGGCTTGGTCGGTTAACAGGATCTCTACCGCTTCCATCGCCTTGTTTGGCTGTGCAGAATCGGCGGGCGTTTCCTGTTGCGCCTGTTCACTGCAAGAAGCAAGCAGCATGACCCCCGCCAACAACAGAGCCAATCGTTTCAAAATTTTCATATGATCCCTTCCTTGGACGAAGTATATCATCATTTTCAAAACAAATGATGAACAAATTGTAAATAATCCATGAACAATTTATGAACACGGCCGATCGGTCGTCTCCACAACATACCTTCTGCTTATTTTAAGTTCCCCTGTTTGTTTTTAATTTCTCTTGTATTTTTTCTCACGTTATGATATCATGAAAAAAACACAAGAATGACTGCCACCGGGTAGTGCAATGCGTTCGCATTCGTTTACACATCGTTAGGTCTTAGAAGATGTGTATACGGATGCTTCTTTTTTGGAGGTTGCTATGAGAAAACGCTTACGCTATTTTACAAAACTTGAAATCACCTTGTGGTCGTTGTCGGTCATGGCAATTCTCGTTTCTTTTATTGCCTTTGACCGTACCAACCCCTTCACCCTTGCCGCCTCGCTGATTGGCGTTACCTCGTTGATATTTAATGCAAAAGGGAATCCGTTCGGTCAATTTTTAATGATTCTTTTCAGCTTACTTTAGCCAAAGCATAGTAACTTGAACCACGATTTATGAAGGCGGATTTTCGCCCTACCGTCGTCAAAATGCTCGTTAATACATACAGTATTGCCTGCGCTTTTTCCTCGGCAAGCCCAAAATCCTCACTTCATAAATTCTTCGACCGATAACGTATGAG
>JAFYMD010000138.1 GCA_017556785.1 Clostridia bacterium
AAATTGGTCATAGCGTCGAAATCCAACGCGCCTTTGACCAACCACTCATATACCTGCTTGGCGCGGAATTTGGGAATTCCCAATTCGGTAAACGCAACCGTCAATTCGGCAAGAGTCATAGAACGAAGGTCTTGCATCAATTCTCCCCCTTCCTTCTCACAGCCGAAACAAAAAATCCGTCGGTATCATGCACGTGAGGCAACAAATGGATCATGTGCGACGGTTCTCCACACACACGGGAAAGTTGCGGTAATACGGCACAGGGCTCCAATTGCTCAAACTCCCTAAGCAACCGTTCCACGTTATCTTGATTTTCCCGCGGGTTGAGAGTACAGGTGGAAAACACCAAGATCCCGCCTGCTTTCAAATGCGGCACGGTGTTTCTTAACATACCATATTGCAAATCGGGTAAATTGTCAAGAAAGGTTACAGATTTGTAACGAATTTCGGGCTTTCGCCCCAAAATCCCCAGTCCCGAACAGGGTAAATCACACAAAATGCGGTCAAATTCACCAACATCATCTTGCACGGTAGCATCACGCAGGACCGATTGCATACAAGTAACGCCCAAACGCTCGGCACCTTGCTGCATTAGACGAATCTTATGATCGTACAAATCGCAAGAAATCAGTTCGCCCTTATTTTCCATAATCTGTCCCAGGGTAAAACTTTTACCGCCGGGAGCGGCACACACGTCCAACACCCGCATACCGGGTTGCACCTGCAAGGCAAGGCAAGCATACACAGAAGCCGGATCCTGCACGTGAAACAGTCCTTGTTCAAACGCTTGGGTAGCGGTCAAATTATGTCCACCCTTTACCTGTAACGTATGAGGATGCTCGGTAACGATTACCTCGATTCCTTCCGAGGACAACGCTTGTATCAGTTGCTCCTCGTCGGTTTTAAGGGTATTGACTCGTATATACAAAGGGCGTGCTCCCAAAAAAGAGGGGAGCAACTGCTCAGTCAAGGAAACGCCGTAATGGGTTATGTAGTGAGAAACCAATTCCTCGGGCACCGAATGGGTTACCGACAGCTTGGTTACTTGCGAATCGGTTTCTTTCAAGGGGATTGCTCCCTCGGCTCGTTGCACCGATCGCAACACACCGTTTACAAAACCGGAAAAACGGTTTTGCCGAGAACGTTTGACCAACGTTACCGATTCATTGATTGCGGCACGGTCGGGCACGCTGTCCATATACAGCATTTGGTAAATACCCATTCGCAAAGCTTCCAACACCGACAGATCCATTTTTTTAACAGGGGTTTTGCTGTGGGCGGCAATCACGTAGTCCAAGGTCAAGCATCGTTCCAGCACCCCGTAGAACAAGGTGGTAGCAAATGCGGCATCTCGCGAAGACAAATCGGATTGCTCCAACTCGGTATTCCATACCAAATTGGAATATCCCTCGTCCTTATGCACCCGAATCAGGGCGTTTTGTACGACTTTTCTGGCATTTGCCATGTTGCTGTTCTCCTAATCTCGACGGCTTCCTGTAAATCGCAATACAAAATACAACAATTGAATCACACTTTGTGCCAAAGCCGCAACGTAAGTCATGGCGGCGGCTGTCAACACCTTTTTGGCACCGCTGTATTCATTTTCAAAAAACATACCGCTGGACTTGATAAACGCCAATGCCCGACGGCTGGCATTAAATTCCACCGGCAGGGTCACCAATTGAAACACCGTAACGGCGGCAAATAAAAGCAACCCAATATTGACCAACTGAAAGGCTTGTGTCAACGCACCGATCATAGCCAAAGGCAATCCGATCATAGAACCGATATTGCAAACAGGCACCATAGCGGTACGAATATGCACCGGCACGTATCCCGTAGCATGTTGCACCGCATGACCCGCTTCGTGGGCGGCAATACCGATTGCGGCGATCGAAGTGGAAGCATATACCCCTTCGCTGAGGAAAATGGTCTTTTTGGAGGGATGGTAATGGTCGGTCATTTTCCCCGCAACCGAAGCAACTCGCACGTCGGTGATTCCGCTTTGCGCCAAGATTTTTTCGGCAACCTCACGGCCGGTAACCCGTTGCACCGTTTGCACGGTGGAAAAGGTTTTGTAGCGGGATTTTACCATAACCTGTGCCAGCAACACCAAAGCCAAGGCCGGCAACATAAATAAATAATATTCAAAATATCCGTAAGTCAGCCACATATTATCGTCCCTTTCTTATAACAAGACGGTTCCTTTTTCAATAGGGTGTCCCCGCAACAAATCTTCATCGGTCATACTGCGAGAGCCTTCCGGCTGTACCGCGGTCAACCGCAAGGCTTTGCCGTCGCCGCAACAGATCACCAACTGTTTTTGATCCATGATTTCTCCCGGCTGACCGTTGCAGTCCCCCAGCACGGTGGCGGCATGCACCTTCATGGTTTTTTCTCCCACCGTAACCTTGGCAGACGGCCAAGGATTGAGGCCCCGTATACGATGATACAGTTCCTCTGCCGACTTTGTAAAATCCAATTGGGACAAGGAACGATCCAACATAGGAGCATGGGTCGCTTTGGTATGATCTTGGGCAACCGGGGTAATGGTTCCCTCGGCAAGTCCTGCCAAGGTTTCCACGATCAGCTCCCCGCCCAAAGGGGATAATGCGTCAAACAGTTCTCCTGCGGTCATTTCGGCGGGAATGGGAAATTCTTTGGTCAATAAAATATCGCCCGTGTCCATGCCTTCATCCATAAGCATGGTGGTCACACCGGTCACCTTGTCACCGTTTAACACCGCCCATTGAATGGGAGCCGCTCCCCGATATTTTGGCAAAAGCGAAGCGTGAATATTCACACATCCCTTGGGCGGCAACTGCAAAATTTCCTTGGGTAACAGTTTACCGTAAGCCACCACCACAATACAATCGGGTTGCAATTCATTTAAAATCGCCATGGCTTCGCCATCTTTGACCGAAGCAGGCTGATATACCGTAATTCCGTGAGCCAATGCCGCTTCTTTCACGGGAGGGAACGCCAATTTGTGTCCCCGCCCCTTGGGTCGGTCGGGTTGGCAAAACACACCGCTCACCGTGTGTCCTGCCGCAAGAAGGGCTTCTAACGCAGGCACCGCAAAATCAGGGGTACCCATAAACACCAAATTCATTTACTGATTCTCCCAACAAATTACGTGTTCTTTAAACAAAATACCATCCAAATGGTCGATTTCATGGCAAAAAGCCTTTGCCAAAAGGTCTTCCCCTTTCATGGTTTGCTTTTTGCCGTTGCGGTCAAAAAATTCTACCGTCACCTTTTTGGGGCGGCGGGTAATGCCGCACTTACCCGGGGAAGACAAGCAACCCTCGGCCGTTTCTTGTACCCCTGCTGTTTTGGTAACCACCGGATTGATCAATTCGATCAGCCCGTCACCAATGTCGATCACACATACGCGGCGCAACACCCCGATTTGCGGTGCCGCCAATCCCACGCCGCCTGCGGCGTACATGGTTTCTCGCATATCGTCCAATAACGTATGCAATTTTTGATCAAACTGCTCTACCGGACGGCTCTTTTTGGTTAAAAGGTCTTCTCCTTCTTTTACGATCAAGCGCAATGCCATGGTTTTTCACATTCCTTCGTTATAGAAAGCCTTCGGGATTCATGTCAGCGTAGGCGGTGACACCACCCAATCCTTTTAGGGTGCCAAATTGCTGTAACACCTCTGCCAACATACGCCGAAACGCTTTGTTGTTTTTGCATTTTATAATCATGCGGTAGCGATATTTCCCTCCTACTTTTACCACCTGGGCAGGAGAAGGGCCTAAAATCTTTAACCCCACCGTATTGTGAGGGCCGCCAACCGCTTGTTTAATCAAATTTAACATTTGCAAGGAGGCTTGCTTGGTTTTTTGATGATCGCTCCCTACAAAACCCACCACGCAAATATCGCAATAGGGCGGGTATTCCATCATTTTACGCAAAGGCGCTTCCTGTTCAAAAAACGCCTCATAATCTTGTGTACGAGCCAATTCGATCAACTCGTGATCCGGCTCGGCGGTTTGAATCACCGCCAACCCTTGACTGTCGGCACGACCCGCTCGCCCAATCACCTGTGTCAGCAAGGCAAACGCCCGCTCGTAAGCCCGATAATCATTATTATGCAACAGTTGGTCGGCATTTAACACCCCAACCAGCGAAACGTTGGGAAAATCCAATCCCTTTGCCACCATTTGGGTTCCGATCAAAATGTCGTACTCCCCTTTGGCAAAGGCATTCAGTTTGTCGCTGTGAGCCGATTTCGACATGGTAGAGTCGGCATCCATACGCAAAATCCGCGCCCCGGGCAACAGTTTTGCCAACTGCTCTTCTGCTTTTTGGGTACCCACCCCGGTCATTTTGATCATTTCACCGTTGCACGAAGGACATTTTTCGTCGGCCGGTACCGAATACCCGCAATAATGGCACATAAGTCGCCCATTGTCACGGTGATAGGTCATGGAAATACTGCAATCGGGACATTCCATTACTTGACCGCATTCACTACAACTGACAAAGGTATGATATCCCCGCCGATTAAGCAACAAAATGGCTTGTTTTTTTTGCACCAGCACCTCATCCAACAGGGTAAGCAATTGCGTACCGAACACCGATTGGTTGCCCATATCCCGCTCTTCCCGCATGTCCAGCAAATTCACCTGCGGTAAGACCGCCTTGCCGTATCGCTCGCTCATGCGGCAAAGGGTATATACCCCCGCTTTGGCTTTGGCAAAACTTTCCATAGACGGTGTGGCCGAAGCCAACAGCAACAACGCGCCTTGCCATGCCGCCCGAAACCGTGCCACGTCTCTGGCATGAAATCGGGGAGACGACTCGGATTTGTAGGTGTGCTCTTGTTCCTCGTCCATCACGATCAAACTGATTTTTTCAAAGGGAGCAAACACCGCCGACCGTGTTCCCACTACGATCTGTGCCATTCCGTTTTTGACCCGTTTCCATTCATCCAACCGTTCTCCCAAAGACAAGCGGCTGTGAAAGATCGCCACCTTATCCCCGTAGCGGCTTTTAAAAATCGCCATGGCTTGGGGGGTCAATGAAATTTCGGGTACCATAACAATCACGCCGTGATCGGGCTTTTGTTGCAAGGCAAAATCGATGAGTTTTAAATAAACGCTGGTTTTACCGCTTCCCGTCACCCCGTACAGCAAAGCCGCCGAGCCTTTTGGGGCGGTCACCTGCTCGGCCAATTGGTCGAACACTTGTTGTTGGGTTTGGTTCAAGCAGATTTCGCTATGTTGTGTCTTTGACACCTGTCCGCCGGGGGTACGGTAAATTTCTTGGTCGAACAACCGTACAACGCCCTTTTTTTCCAAAGCAGACACCACCGCGGCGGTGACT
Source organism: Clostridia bacterium (assembly GCA_017556785.1). Taxonomy (GTDB): domain Bacteria; phylum Bacillota; class Clostridia; order Oscillospirales; family Acutalibacteraceae; genus UMGS1484. The sequence goes on from JAFYMD010000138.1 coordinate 5,341, forward strand.
CCGGTAAAATAACAGATTTCTTTTACCGATGCACTTCCCACTTGGCACAACAGTTCGTGCACCAACCGCTGTTTGGGCGTCAAGGCGGTTGCCACCGACTCTAAGATCCCCTGTTCGGTCAGCTCCGCCATGCGCATGGTGGCGTCACCCATGCGGCGGGTGGCTTGCCGCTGCTCTTGCAAATACCCCTGCTTTGCCAGTCTCTCTAAAACACCGATTTCTGCCAAGCCGTAGGTTGCAAGCAGTTTTTCGGCAGGAATTGCCACGTCACTTTGACGCAGGTCGTTTACCAGCCGTTGCCAATCAGGGGGCAACTCGCTGACGTCGCGCTCCTCTTGTCCCGCCCGAAACATACGGGTCATGTGCATTTGAATCCCGGCGGGTAACATGGTTTTTAGGGCATCGTACAAACAGCAAAAGGTGTGCTCCTTCATCCAAACGCCTAGCTCCACCAATTCGGGGGTGAGCAAAGGAGCGGCATCTACCACCGAAGCAATGGGTTTCAGCTTTTCGGCGGTAGGAGCATGGGACACCGATACCACAAAGCCGTTGCGACGGGTATTGCCGCCCCCAAAGGGGACTTCTACCCGACAGCCAACCGCCGGCAGGGCACACCCTGTCGGCACAAAGTAGCTATAAAGCTTATCGAAATGATAAGCCGTTTGCTCTATGGCTACTCCCACAACGGCGACACTCATGGTAAATTAGTCCTTGCACTTTTCCTCGGCCAATTCGTCCAAAGCCAAGGTAACCGATTTTTCGGTCAAAATTTCGCCGTTGTTTTCGGCACGATTGCTGATTTGACGAGCACGGCGTGCCACGTCGATTACCAGATCGTAACGATTTTCGTATTCATTGATGAGTTTACCGATAGAAGGATTAAGCATTTTGTAACACCTCATGTAAAAATTTTGTATTTTGTGTCATCTTGGCACGTTGGGTGGTTATGATACTGCACACCAAATCCACCGCGTCTTCCAGATGATCATTGATAACCAAATATTGATACCGCTCGGCCAGCTTCATTTCGCCAAGGGCGGTTTGAATGCGTTTTTCGGTTTGCTCGGCACTTTCGGTCTGACGGCCGGTCAACCGTTTGCGAAGCACCTCTACCGAAGGAGGAACAATAAAAATCGAAGTAAGGTCGGGAAGCTTTTCCATGATCTGCAACGCCCCTTGCACTTCGCACTCGATCACCACGTCGTACCCAAGGTTGCGCCAATTTTCAATGGGTGCGGCAGGCGTACCGTAGTAGTTGTCGCAATACTGAGCGTATTCCAAAAAACCGTTTTGAGCAATTCCCGCTTCAAATTCCTCTTTGGTCAAAAAGGTATACTTTTCGTCGTCCGAAGGATCTCGACGGGCACGGGTGGTAGAAGAAATAGAAAATTTCAGTTCCGGCAAGCGGGCAAATACCTGCTTCAAAATGGTGTCTTTTCCCGAACCGGAAGGACCGGAAAACAAAAACACGTTGCCTTTTTGTACACTCATTGTACTTCCTCCTCTGCTTTGGTCAGCGCCTGATCGATCCGTTCGGGGGTCAAATAAGACAGTACCACGTGGTTGCTGTCGGTTACGATCACACTTTCGGTCTTGCGCCCTTGGGTGGCGTCGATCAACACCCCTTGCTCCCTTGCCAATCCGATCATGGCTTTGACCGGAGAAGAAGCGGGATGCACCACGCTGATGATTCGCTCGGCCACCAAACGATTGCCGAATCCTATGTCAATTAAGGTCATGTTCATTACTCCACGTTTTGAATTTGTTCACGAATTTTTTCCAACTCGGCCTTGACCTCTACCACAATATTGGCGATATTGGTATTTTGGGATTTGGAGCCAATGGTGTTGATTTCTCGATTGGCTTCTTGCATCAGGAAGTCCAGTTTGCGTCCCACAGGGCCGTCGCCGTTTAACAAAGCCTCGATCTGGTCGGCATGGCTTTTTAGCCGTACGGTTTCTTCGTCCACCGCTACACGGTCGGCAAATATGGCGGTCTCGGTGATCAGTCTGCCTTCGTCCACCGTGGCACTTTCTAACAGTTCCCGCATTTTTTCTTCCAAACGAGCACGGTAAGCGGCAACGGTTTTGGGAGTCTCGGCTTCGATTTTACTTACGGCTGCTCGAATGGTGGCAAGACGGTTCAAAACGTCTTCTTTCAAACGGGCGCCCTCTTGTTCCCGCATGGCAACAAAGCTGTCTACCGCTTTTTCGGTAACCGAGAGCACTTGTTCCCACAAAGCATCTTCATCTTCGGGGGCTTTGGTAACGGTCAGCACATCGGGAATCCGCGCCAAGGCTTCGGCGGTCAGGTGGCAAGGCAAGCCGTAGGCTTCCCCCAATTCCTGATAGGCTTTTACATAGCCTGCCGCCAGCGAGTGGTTGATCTCTACCACCGCGGGGGCGGTGTTGTCGGCTTCCACCGACAAATACAGGTCGATCTTGCCACGGGAAACACGGGACTGCACGTAAGTTTTTAACTTGTCTTCCATAAAGGCCATGGTGCGAGGCACACGGCAAGAAAACTCAAAAAATTTGTGGTTCACCGACTTTAATTCCACCCCGATTTTGCGAGGGGATTGGGTATCTTCAAACCGACCGTAGCCGGTCATACTTTTTACCATAGAGGTACGCATCCTTTCCAATTGGGTATATAGCGCCATTGAATCATTGTATTATACAACGAAAATGCCGATTTGTCAAGGTTTGGGGACGGCGAATCCCCCTCTTTTATACAACAAAAACCACCGCAGGAAAATTCCTGCGGTGGCAAGGGTAACGCCATGGATTCGTTTTGGTGCGTATTGGTTTCGGTTTCCTACGCGGGCTGTTCAAAAGCTACCGGTTGGTTTTCTGTCGGAAAATACTTAACCTTACCCACTACTTTTTGCAGAATGTGCAGAGCATTTTCAGCACCAATCTCGC
>JAFYMD010000139.1 GCA_017556785.1 Clostridia bacterium
GCGTCGAAACTGATAGCAATTTTTTTGTCTGTTCGTTGTGTTGCGTAGATTGGCAATTTCTTTTCAGTAACAGCGGTAGGTATGATGATGTCTTTCATGGTGAATATGATAATTGCGAACGTAAGCGACAAAACGATTGCAACAGCAATGAGCAACGCTCGTTTGGTAATGATAATGTATCGATTCATAAAGCAACCCCCAACGACCAAGTTGGTATATACTATGTCGTTGGGGGTGAAATTATATCAATTTTTATAAAATAAATGACGTTTGAGCTGTGGAAGTTACGCGATCATACAGATCCAACTGTAAGGTGTCGTTTTGATGAAAAACAGCAAAGACCTGACCGTTGTACTTGATTGCCTGTACCTTGGTATCGTTTCGTAGAACTTCGATTTTTCCTAACACGTCGTTTAAGCGTTCGGCTACCGAGTTTGGTGCAACAGCAGGAACAATAGCGTAGGCATAACTTGCGTTTTGCGGATTGGTGCCATGAGAGATGGTAACGGTACAAATTTTACCGCTTATTGGCGCAGATTCTGCCATATTAATGCGTTGCCAGGTGCCTTGCTTGTCGGCACTTTCGACTAAGAGTTCTTGACCGTCTAACGAAGCATAGCCGACTTTCCCTTGGTATACGATGTTTTTGGGCAGACCGTCTTGTTCGGTCAAAATTGTGTCGGTATGATGACATTGGTTTAGCGTAGTAACTACTTCACAGTCGGTATTGGACGACAGGCCTGCACCAAGTGCAATCATAACATCGTCAACAAAGAAACGTGCTATGACACCGGTTACACCGTTAAAGTTCAAATCTTGATACATGAGACCATAGTTGTTATGACAAATCCCTTTGCAATAGGTATTATCGGCGGTTTTGTCATGCCATAAATGGGATTTTTCGGCTAACTGTTGGTCGGATTCTGTCAAGGTAGTGGTACCGGGAATCCGTGCAAAATCCCAAAGAGGGAAGATGTCACGATATTCTTTGCCGGTTACCATAATACAGGTAGCACCACCGGCATACAGGTTAGCGGACAACATATTTTCGTTGTTCATGCTTTCACCCATGGACAGCAAGGGGGAAGTACCACGACACCCAATATGATAGGCTATGTTGCGTTTTACGTAGTAGTTGGATTGATTGAAAAATTTGTCACCTTTTACCGAATAGCCTTCTGCACAAAAGGAGGCAAGTTGTTCTTGCATAACGTCGCGGCAGGGCATTTCTTCTACCTTTAACAGCAGCCAGATAGCTTTGCGAATTTCATCTGCGTTGGTACCGTCAGGACGGGCGATCTCTTTGCCGCAAGTCAGATAATCATAATCACGATTGCGAATACAAAAACGAGTTCCCCAGATGATATAGTAACCCAAAACCGACAATTCTTGTGGTGCGAATTGATATTCGGTTTTTTGTAATGAGTAGATAATGGGAGCAATGTTCACAACAAAACTACGACCATAGTCACCGTTATACAACTGCGTTTGTTGTTGAAAGAAGGAATAGTCTTGTTGTATTCCTTCGCCATTGTTTTGCAAGCACAATTGTTTAGCAACGGCAGACAAGGCAGATTTCATAAGATCAAGGTTGTTTTCAATTACTGCGTGGCAAAGAGATATATACGCGCCATGCAATAAATCGGTACCATGCCAACGGTCCAAAAAATTCGGATGTAAAGCGATGGAACCTTGTTTTATGTAGGTTAAAATCAACTCTTTTTGTTGGTCGGAGAGGTAATCTTCTAACAAAAGATATATCTTGCACATGTTAAGCGGTAAGCCGATATCGTTGTGCCACCAATTATCATTTTGTCTGTGCTCTGTAAGAAAATAGCTTAAAGAGGTTAATAGCAGTTTCCGTTTACTTTCGTTGTCGAGAGCACGAGAAGTTGCCGCCGCATTGGTAATGCGGCAAATGTGGGTTTCAAAACACCAAAGGGTAGGAATGTGAATGGTATAGTCTAAATCACGAAAACTACCATCTGAATTTATGAGGGAAAGAATTTGGTCTGTTTGTTCGTTTGAGGGAGAAAACTCTTCGCTTTTTAAGGTGAATAATAGATTGCTTTTGATTTGTGTTAACATAGATATAAGCACCTCCTGGTGATTTACTTTATTTTACCTAAAATATGTTGTTTTGTCAATGGATTTCTGATGTATATATGTGGTGAAAAATCTATGTTTAACGCTTGAAATTTCCCAAAAACAGTTGATTTTTCTTCGTATATATGATATAGTAATATGTCAGCGTATGCAAACATTTCTACAGGTTGAATTTGGGAGGTAATGGTGAGTTATGAGCCAATTGGAATTAAAGAAATTAAGCCGAAAAAAACTGTTGGAATTGTTGCTGAAACAAACCGAACGTGCCGATCGTTTGGAGCAAAAATTACATGAAGCAAACAAGCAATTGGAAGCTCGTCAAATTAATATAGAAAAGGTCGGTTCAATCGCCGAGGCGACCGTGGCACTCAATGGCGTATTTGCTTCTGCTCAAGCGGCGGCCGATCAATATTTGGAAAATATTAAGCAGATGCAAGACAGTATAGAATTTGAATTAAAACGATTGCAACTGACCAATCAACAAACGTCAACCGATTTTGTACGGGATATTGCGGAGAATGCAAATGGAAAATAATCAACGTGAGTTGTTACTCCCCGAAAAAGAAGAAATACAAAATGAATTAAAACGAGAGCGCAATAAGTCTCGATATCGGCGTATTATCAAAAACTCGATTTATGCGTTGTTGGTGATTGCTGCTGTCGCTGTGTTGGTTGCAACCTTTATTTTCCCCGTATTACAGATTTCCGGTACCAGTATGCAACCGACACTAAACAATGGTGAGATTGTTGTTGTATTAAAAACCGATGATTTGGAACGCGGCGATTTGTGTGCGTTTAATTATTCAAACAAGGTTTTGATAAAACGAGTTATCGGTTTGCCGGGAGATGAAATCACCATGGATCCCGACGGCACCGTTTGCGTAAACGGTCAAATTTTGGATGAACCGTATCTTTTGAGCAAAAGCTACGGAGAATGTGACATTGAGTTTCCTTTTGTTGTCCCGCAAGAAGAGTATTTCGTAATGGGAGACCAACGAGAAACCTCGATTGACAGTAGAAACACCGTAATCGGAACGATTGCAAAAGATCAAATTGTCGGTGAACTATTTTTAAAGTTGTGGCCCTTATCCGATTTTTCATTTATAGATTAAAACATATTCAAAATATTGCGTAAGAAAGGAGTGAGAATCGTGTTTGTAAACCAAGTGAATGATAAAAAGAAAAAACTGTTTCGTCGTTTAAGAGTTTCGGTTACGATTCTCTCTCTGCTTGCGGTCGTATTTGTATTTTGGTGGTTAAAATTAACCGGCATTACTATAGCGGGGGAAGCGTTTTGCGGGTTAGAGGAACACACGCATACACAGGCGTGTATTTCCAAGGTTTTGGCTTGTACCGCCGCGAACGAAACTGCCACCGATCTTTCGGCTCACAACCATACCGATGCTTGTTATGTTGAAAGATACATTTGTGGTTTAGTGGAACATACCCATGACAGTTCGTGTTATTCCGATTTGTCGGCTGACGTTGAGACATCACAAGAGTGGGATGCTACATTGCCCTCCGATTTAGCTGAAATGAGCGCCGTCGATCGATTGGTTTCGGTAGCCGAATCTCAGTTGGGATATACCGAAAGTAGTTTGAACTACCAACTCGACGCCAATGGTGAGAAAGTTGGTTACACGCGGTATGGTGCTTGGTATGGTAACCCCTACGGGCCATGGTCGACCATGTTTACCTCGTTTTGTCTGCGATATGCGGGTTTTGCGGAATATCCCATTGCTTCGGGTGCCGACGCGTTACGCATACAAATCAGCCAACTGAATTTTTACCAAGAGAAAAACAACCATTCGCCTGTTTCGGGTGAATTAATGTTTTTAGATATTGACCAAAACGGCACAATAGATTCAACGGCAATTGTCACCGAGGTAAATGCCACCAAGATTACGGTTGTACAAGGCGATGTTAACAACGCAGTAGCACAGGTGATTTACTCTATTGATGATGCTTGCATAATTGGCTACGGCAAAGTAACCGATATGTTGGCAATGGGTGAGACAATTGCTTTGAATACCGATCCTGTTTCGGTTGGTGCAACGGCAACCTATGCTGCTAATATGCTTACAAACGGAAACCGATTTGTTTTCTATGTGGAAAAAAACAGTAAGCTGTATGCTTTTGACGGGTTGGGCAATGCCGTTGAGGTTACTGTGGAAAACGGCAAAGTTTATACCAAATCAGAAAATCCCGAATTATTGTTATGGACCATTGGTAAGTACAATACAAACTCCTATGCTATTAAAAACGTAGGAAACGGCAGATACTTACACCCGTTTTATAACAGTGATACCGATAATGGTATCACCACCCCCGGAGAATGGGGGACAACCGTAAGCGGTTCAAATAGCGGTATGACATTTAGCCATTCGGCTTACATTGGTTTTGATACCGCTACCAACAACTTTAAAATGACCCGTACCCAGAGTGAAAACATAACATTCCAAATTGCTACGGCTACCGCTTGTACCGTTTGGTTTGACGGTACCTGCGGCGGCATGATGAGTATGGCGGGTGCTGACAACACCAAATACACAGGCTATGCCAACAGCGTAATGTCGTTGCCTACTCAATGGAAATCGCCGACCAAATATGAGTACACTCTGCAAGGGTGGTACGATATTGTTAACAATAAACATTATAAATTGGGCGAACTGGCCTCTATAACCGGCAATACGGTGTTTTATCCCGATTGGAAGGCAGCATCTTACGATGTGGGTCAAATCAACTCCGATGTTATCGACACGGTTAGCACCGACAGTTTTGTAACTACACATATGTTTGATTATAACGTGTTGTTCAATGTGTTGTCTGAACGTGCAGATGTTACAATCAGCGATAGCAGTCACTCAGAAACTTGGTCATTGCTTACTTCGGGCAACAACCCTTATAATGGAGAGCCGACTCTCAATTATATTTTTAGAGACTGGGACAGCGTAAACGATATTTCTTATCCCAAAGGGCACAACAACATAAACAACCCTACTTCTTCGGGTTCGGTTTACGCAGGGTTGTATACCGACACAATTCGCTCGTTGTTGTTTGACCCGTCGACACAGACGATTGGTAAAAATTATTTGGGTAAGGCAGACCATTTGTTCTCAATTGAAAATGACCCAAGCGACGAACATTATGGTTACCATTACTACGACTCCGGTTTAAACGCTGCATCTTACAATCAAAGCGACCAAAGGTTTTATGTTTATAACTATTTGGAACGCACCTCTGACTCAAGCAACAGTAGTGACGCGGCTAAATATTCTGACTTTTTGCCCCTTAACTCGCCTTATGTTAATACCAACGACAAACCGGTCGCAACCTATACTTATGATGGTGACTTAAAAGAATACGTTGGTACAACTCATTACCAGTATGATGCTAAGTACAATTCGAGTGGTAGCTCGGAAAATCGAATGGGTACCAACTTCTTCTTTGGTATGAGTATTGATATCGACTTTTTCTTGCCGGAGTCACCGGGTTCAAAAGACGCTTCGGGACAATATGGCAACCTTGACCTCTTAGGAAAAGAAATGCACTTTAAGTTTTCGGGTGACGATGACGTTTGGGTGCTTTTGGATGATAAGTTGGTACTGGATATCGGTGGTATTCACGGGGTTGAAAGCGGCGATATTAACTTCTCGACCGGTATTGTTTCAGTAAACGGGAAACAAACCTCTACCATTACCTCGGTTGAAGAAGGGAAACACAAGTTAACTATTCTTTATTTGGAACGTGGTAGTTCACAATCCAACTGCTCTATTTACTTTAACTTAGCTCCTCGATTTGGTCTGAACCTGCAAAAAGAGGATACGCTGACCCAACATTATTTAGATGGTGCTGAATTTTCGGTGTTTACAGATCGGGATTGTACGATTCCCGCTGAATTATGGGTAAGTAAAGAAAGTTATGAACGCGATGAACCCTCCATTCATCAATTTACGGTGGTTGACGGCAAAGCCTATATTTGGGGGCTTGCCTCAGGTCAAACCTATTACATTATAGAGTCAAAACCGCCCAATGATGAACGATATAGCTTGTCTTACGGTGTCATACATTTACCATTGAATAAACACGGGGGTATTTCAGACGATGCCGTAATTGTTGACAAGTATGACGAAAACGGTGAGTTGGTTGGCATTTCAGATGGGTTTAACGTACATGGTTTCAGAATTGATGAAGAAACCATGCAGGCGTATCTGATTGTTACCAATGCACAAGAGTGGGTTAAAGATACAACCAAGGTACAAATTTTTAAACAATGGCAAGATAACAAAGACCATTCCAATGACTTGGTTACGGCGTATCTTACAATTACTGACCTTGACGGTAAAACACGTCGAATGCGTGAAATGACCTTGGGTGAGAAAAACAACTGGTCATATACGTGGGACAACCTACCCAAGTATTGGCAAGACGGTAAAACCCCGGTGGTCTACGGTGTGGAAGAAGCGATTTATCCCGGGTATCAAAGCGCTATATCTTCTATAACGTCATTTGAACAAGAGATTTTAACGTGGTCAAATGCAACCTCCTTTGCGGTGAACAACACCTACATTCTAAAGTCGGGTGACCAATGTTTGTCGGCAACATCTGAAACAGCAACGACGCTGATGTTTGTAGATGAAGCAACCGCAAAATCCTCACCGTTGGCACAATGGAAGATTACGAGTGGCGGAAACAATGTTTATAGCATTACCAACCTAAACGGTCAAAAGTTGACCTTTAAGAGTTCCAATCCGCGTAACTTCTATGTCACCACCCAAAAAGAACAAACACAAACCTTTACCATCAATAATTTGCACATTATAGGTAAAAACCGAAATACCAGTTATTATCCTTCATCGTTGCAAAGCAATGGTACTTTTTCAGCGGTTACATCGACGTCATCGGCAATTAAGTGGTCGCCGCTTAAATTGACCACAACCACGCAGCAGGTAGCGATTGATGGAATTGGGTATAAAATAACCAACGTACCCATTGAAGAATTTACTTCGGTTTCGGTGGAAAAGGTTTGGGCTGTGGGTAGCTATCAAGGCAACGACTACTTACAGTATGAAATTACCGTTGACCTAATGAAAAACGGCGTTTATTCCGGTCTTTCAATGAAGTTAACGGCAATCAATTCTTGGAAAGCAACTTTTGACCAGCTACCATATAAGGATTTAAATGGTGATGTGATTCAATACAGCGTGGTTGAAAAGTGGTCGCACGAGAATTGGATTCCCGAATACGGTGAAATGGTGGTCACAAACGGCGATCCTCCCACTTACTCTACTAAAATTACCAACCGATATCGTGATAAATTCAGTTACGAATTGCCTGAAACGGGCGGATTGGTAAAAGAACAAGTAATTGGCATTGGTTTGCTACTTTGCATAAGCGCCTTGCTTGGCGGTTTTGCTATTAAACGTAAACGAAGGCGTTGAATTTAATATGGATTTAATGCTTTTATTTTAAAAAAATAATTAATTTTAAGGAGAATTGTTATGAAAAAGTTTTTTAGTGTCCTGTTGGTCCTGGTTATGTTGAGCGCATTTATGCTCCCCGTAACCGCAGAAAATGATGGTTCGATTACCTTGATCGGTATCGAAGATTCGGTTCAATATGATGTTTACAAATTGTTGGATTTGGAAAGCTACAATACTACCAGCAATGCTTATTCCTACAAAGTAAACAGCACTTGGGCAGGATTTTTTGCCACTTCCGAAGCGTTGGAATATGTTGAAATCAATGCAGAAGGTTATGTAAGCTGGTTGAAAGACAGTGCCGCCGATACGGTTGCATTTTCTGAACTTGCTCTTGCATATGCCCAAGCCAATGGCATTCAACCCACCCAATCTTCTGCCAATGAAAACGAAATGGCAGTTTCTACCGATGCCGAATCCGGCAAAGCAACCGGTACTTTTTCCGGCTTGTCTTTAGGTTATTACTTGGTTGATTCTAACTTGGGTTCTCTGTGCGCTTTGACCACCACCAAACCCCATGCTGATGTTGTTACCAAAAACGGCATTCCCACCATTACCAAAGAAGTTATGGAAGACAGCGACTCCTCTTGGGGCGGCGATGCTTCTGCTGACATGAAACAAATCATTTCTTATCAAGCTACCATTTATGCTACTGCCGGTGCTCAAGGTTACGTTATGCACGACAAAATGACCGATGCTTTTGAAGAACTGCAAATCAACTCTGTTAAATTGAACGGTGTTGACATGGTTGAAGGTCGCGACTATATTCTTTACACCTTTGAAGGTTATACCGACGCTACCGATGACGACGTAGAAGATGATTGCACCTTTGAAATCGCATTTACTCAAGAATTTTGCGATGGTTTGACCAACGACGACGTAATCGTTGTTGCGTATCAAGCTGTATTGGGTGAAGATGCTATTATTGCCGGTGTTGGTAACGCCAATACCACTTGGTTGGAATATGGTGAAGGACATTTCACCACTCAAATGGTTGCAACGACTTATACCTATGCTTGGGATTTGGTAAAAACCGATTCTTCCGATGTTTTGTTAGATGGTGCTCATTTTAGAATTTATGATGCTGCTACCGAAGGCAACGAAGTGAAGGTAGTTAAGATCAACGATCAAACCTATCGTCGTGCAGGTGACGATGAAGAAGGCGATGAAATTGTTGTAGTTGGCGGTAAAGTTCGTTTGATTGGTTTTGACAGCGATACTTATTATTTGGAAGAAACCGTTGCTCCCTCCGGTTACAACAAATTGAATGGTCGTCAAGCTTTCACCATTGATGACGAAAACTTAGATGCAACCGTAGAAAACGGCGTACTTACCGGTGGTGCCGGTGTTCAAGTTGTGAACAAAACCGGTTCTGAAATGCCTGAAACCGGTGCTATGGGCACAATCATCTTTGTGTTGATTGGCGGCATTGTTGTATTGGGTTCCGGTATTTTGTTGTTTGCCAAAAAACGTATGTCTCAAGTGAGCGAATAATTGTTATTTCGCGTTTCACGTTATAATATCTTTGATTGCATGAGGAGAGGCCTATGAAAAAGAAAAGTAAATGGTCTACACTTTTCTTGATTTTAATATTTATTATAGGTCTCTCTGTCATGCTGTATCCTGCAATCAGTACCTACTGGAATGAGCGCACGCAGTCGCAAGCAATTGTTCGGTATGAATCCATAATGAATGAATTGGACGAAGACAAATTGTCTGCCATGTTCGATCAAGCCGAACAGTATAATCGTAAGTTGTGCGGACTTGATTTCCCCCTTTTGGATTATCGGCAGATTGAGGGGTATCATGCGGCGCTTAATATGAACGAAACCGGTATGATTGGGTTTTTGACAATTGAAACTTTGGGATTGCAATTGCCTATTTATCATACGACGTCAAATGACGTTTTAGGCAATGCCGCAGGCCATTTAGAGGGTTCCAGCTTGCCGACCGGTGGGATAGGGAACCATTGTGTAATTTCAGCGCATCGTGGGCTACCCAATGCGACGTTATTTACCAATCTGGATCATATGGAAGTTGGGCACACGTTTCAAATTACGGTGCTTAACCGCGTGTTAACCTATCAGGTGGATCAAATCAAGACAGTGATCCCATCCGATACCACAGAATTGCAAATAAATCCCAATGAAGATTATTGCACCCTGCTGACTTGTACACCGTATGGAATCAATACGCATCGTCTGTTGGTGAGAGGGAAACGGGTTGTGAATCCGAACCAAGCGGTATTATCGGTGGTTTCAGATGCACAACAAATCGATATTATGATTGTTACACCTGTGGTTGCTTTACCGATTTTGTTGATCCTTATGATTGTTGTTTTATGCAGACCGATAAAAAAAGATGACATAGGAGATGAGTTAGAATGAAGAGCCTCAAATTTATTGCTTGTTTGTTGCTTGTTATAATTTTAGTTGTTCCTATGTTTGCATCGGCTGAAACCGAATCCAAGACATCGTTACAAATTTGCTATCGCTATGAGGGGACACCCTGTGCCAATCTTGCAATTTACACTTACCAAATTGCCTATCAAGAAGCAAATGGTACGTTTGAACTAACAAAGCCCTTTGATGAATATCCTATAACCATTTATGATATCACCAATCAAAGCGAGTGGAAAACGATTACTGCGACATTGGCTTCCTATATTGTTGCTGATGGGCTTAGCACACCGCTGAGCGGAACGACAAACAGCGAAGGAAATATACTTTTTGCCGATCTTGAACCGGGCATGTATTTGACTTTGGCGGTTCAAACAAAGTTAGGGGAAACAACGGTTTCTTTTTATGATTTTATTTCTGTAATTTCTCAGGATGCATCCGAAAACCCGGTAGTTGCATATCCAAAATTTGAAGCATATACCCCCAAGATTACCGAATATAAAGTAGTCAAACAATGGCGTGATATTGGGTTTGAATCGTTTCGACCGAAATCGATTCAAGTGGATATTTTAAAAGACGGCGATCTTTTCACTTCTCAAATCTTGTCAGCAGATAATAATTGGTGTTACCGTTGGACTGCCAACGATGATGGTAGCCGTTGGCAAGTGGTGGAACGATTTGTTTCCGATGGTTATACTGTATCGAACACTTATCGAGACGGTGTATTTATGATTGTAAATACCTACAAAAGCGATTCTCCGGAGCAACCGCAAACCGGAGATCAATCTTCGCTTATGCCATATGTGGTAGGTTTATGTGGTTCCGGGTGTTTGTTGTTATTGCTCGGTGTTTGGCGTAAGAGGAAAGCTCAATGAAACAGATTGGTAATAAGCGAATAACCAATTTGATTTTGATATTGGGGATCGCTTTGATTTTGTTTTCTTTGGTAATCCTTGGAATGACATACTTTCGCGAATACAATGCCGAAAAAGAGGCAAACAGCATAGTTTCTGCGTTAAATGAATTAATGCCGCCGCCTCGTGACACCATGCCTCAACTTGAACCGAATGCCACTATGCCTTCGTTACAAGTGGCAGGGGAGGATTTTGTCGGAATCTTAACGGTGCCTTCGCTTTCCAAGGCGTTGCCTGTTGGCTCATCGTGGCAACAAGACAGAATCGCCGATTATCCCTGTCGCTTTTATGGTAGTGTTAATAACGGTACCTTGATGATTGGTGGAACCGACAATAACGGTCAATTGGATTTTGTAGAAGCGTTAGAGCAGGGGACACAGTTACAGTTTACCGACGTCTCCGGCAATCGATATACCTATCGTGTTTCCTTTGCTGAGCAAAGGGATGACCTGGATCAACATCTTTTGTCTGTTCGACCGTGTGATCTTATTGTATTTTCTCAAAGTACGATACAAAATACATATACAGCAATTTATGCGAGTATGATAAAAGAGCCTAAATAATTTTTTACACAAAAAAACAGGAGTTCAAAAATGAACTCCTGTTTTTTGTTCTGATAATCGGTTATGGATTAGACACAACCTTGGGCTTTCATGGCTTCGGCAACTTTCAAGAAACCGGCAATGTTAGCACCTGCGATCAAATCGCCTTCCATACCATATTCTTTGGCGGTATCGTAAGAGTTGTGGAAGATGTTGTACATGATTTGATGCAGTTTTTCGTCAACTTCTTCGGCAGTCCAAGAGTAACGCATGGAGTTTTGGCTCATTTCCAAACCGGAAACAGCAACGCCACCGGCGTTAACAGCTTTGGAAGGAGCGATAACTACGTTGTTTGCTTTGAGGTAAGCAACAGCTTCTTCGGTAGTGGGCATGTTGGCAACTTCAACGTAGTATTTTACGCCGTTGGCAACAATGTTTTTCGCATCTTCCAAACCAACTTCGTTTTGGGTAGCGCAAGGCATA
>JAFYMD010000140.1 GCA_017556785.1 Clostridia bacterium
AATCGGCGAAGTGGGCAACGCCAAATGCGGCGATATTATGAAAATGTATATTAAGGTAGAAGACGGTCGAATCAAAGACGTAAAGTTCAAAACCTACGGTTGCGGCTCGGCCATTGCTACCAGCTCCATTGCCACCGAAATGATCATGGGCAAAACCATTGAAGAAGCCTTGACCCTTTCCAACAAAGCGGTGGTAGAAGCCTTGGGTGGTCTGCCTGCCCATAAAATTCATTGCTCGGTATTGGCAGAGCAATCTATCAAAGCCGCCATTGCCGACTACTATACCCGTCAAGGAATCGATCCCACTCCTATTGTGGGCAATATTTCGGAATGTGAACACTGCCACGACGGCGGTTGCTGTAATATTTAAGGGAGGAACCAAACCATGTCCGGACATTCTAAATGGAACAATATTAAACGTAAAAAAGAAAAGACCGACGCCCAAAAGGCAAAAATCTTCACCAAAATTGGACGTGAAATGTCCATTATCGTGCGGGAAGGCGGTCCCGACCCCAACAACAACGCTCGTCTTCGCGACTGTATTGCCAAAGCCAAGGCAAACAACGTGCCCAACGACAACATCGAACGCATTATCAAAAAGGCATCGGGTGAATCGGGCGGTGCCGATTACGAAAGCCTGGTATACGAAGGCTACGGC
The DNA here is from genome assembly GCA_017556785.1 of Clostridia bacterium. Classification (GTDB taxonomy): domain Bacteria; phylum Bacillota; class Clostridia; order Oscillospirales; family Acutalibacteraceae; genus UMGS1484. Next base: position 659 of record JAFYMD010000140.1, read on the forward strand.
CCCAACGGGGTTGCCGTGATCGTAGAAACCTTGACCGACAACCGCAACCGTACCGCAGGAGATATGCGTCATTACTTCGACAAAAACGGCGGGAACTTGGGCCAATCCGGCTCGGTTATGTATATGTTTAATCGTGTAGGTATGCTCCGCATTGAAGCCGAAGGACTGGACGAAGACACCGTCATGGAAGACGCTTTGGAAGCAGGTGCCGACGATTTCACCGCCACCGAAGACCTGTTCGAAATTGCCACCGACCCCAACGAATTGGGTACCGTGCGTGACGCTTTGGATGCCAAGGGCTATTCCTTTGTTTCTGCCGAAGTGGAATATATCGCCTCCACCGACACCGAACTGACCGATGAGGAGCATATCCAAAAAATGGAACGTTTGATTGATATGTTGGAAGAAAACGACGATGTGCAGGCAGTATGGCACAACTGGGCCAACTAAAATTGGTGTAATGTGCGAACAAGACGTTTTTTCACCGCTCGGTGTATAAAAATACACCTATCGCGTCGAAGAAAACGCCTTCTTCATCCCATTCCATCCAATTTTAATTTTGGTAAAGGGTGCGGCAAACAAATCACCGATTTCATCCAATTTGCATCAATTTTAATCAGAGGAAAGGTTGGCGAACTCGTCGATTTTTTACCGCTCGGCGTATAAAAATACACCTATCGCGTCGAAGAAAACGCCTTCTTCATCCCATTCCATCCAATTTTAATTTTGGTAAAGGGTGCGGTAAACAAATCACCGATTCCATCCGATTTGCATCAATTTTAATTCAGAGGAATCATTGGTAAATTCGTTGATTTCCATCCAAAAGATACAAAACAGCCCCCTTGCACAAAGGGGGCTATCATTTTAAAAAGGGAGGACACTATGAAAACCGTGCGAAAAATCGGAACAATCCTTTGCCTGTTGTTGACAGGGTGGTTTTTGTCCCCTGTGTTGGTGGGTATGCTACACATTGGCATGGTTTATCCTGCGGTGGGCTTTTTGTCGGTTGCAACGGTTTTGTGGTTTTGGGAAACAGTGAAATCTTTTTCATTGCGACACAAAGCGGTGCTGATCAGCGGTTGTGTGTTGGTTGCGGTAGCGGTTGCCGCGGTGTTGGTTCCCTTAGGGTTAATGACCCATGCCGCATGGCAAACCCCGCCCGATCATGCCACCGTGGTTGTCATGGGCTGTGAGGTGTTAGGGGACAGACCCAGCGTGATGTTGCAGGATCGGTGCAGTGCCGCCGTGGCGTATTTAAAGCAACATCCCCATTCCAACTGTGTAGCAACCGGTGGATTGGGAGAAGGGGCCACCATTACCGAAGCCAGAGCCATATACAATTATTTGGTGGCCAACGGAATCGAAGCACATCGAATCGCTTTGGAGGAACGCTCTACCAACACCTGTGAGAATATGACGTTTGCCGCAAACGTGATTCAACAAAAAGGATGGAATCCCCACGTGGCAATCGTGTCCGACTCGTTTCATCAATGGCGATCAGCCTATTTTGCACAGCAAAACGGTTTGATTCCCGCCGCCGCAAACTGTACCACCCGCCCCACTATGATACCGGGGTATTGGGCGCGAGAAGTGATCGCGGTTTACAAAACCTTGATTTTGGGATATTAAAAAATCTTCGCCCTGTTTCATTGACAAACAGGGCGGTTTCTATTATAATGATGTGCAGTTGCCTACATAGTTAAATGGATATAACAAACCCCTCCTAAGGGTTAGTTGTAGGTTCGATTCCTACTGTGGGCGCCAAAAATCCCGTTCACGTAAGTGGACGGGATTTTTACTTATTACCTTTTCACTATTCACTTTTCACTGAAAAATTGTGAACGGGATTTTTGGAAAGTAAGAAGTAATAGTGAATAGTGAAGAAGTATTGCCCGTTCGCCACTTTTATGCTATAATACACATAGGCGGTGATGAAATGTTTGCTATTTTTAGAAGAAAGAAAGTTGATACTACAAAAATTGTTGATGAAATTGAAAACACCGTATTTGAATGGGCAAAGCAATACGGTTTTAAAAAATATGGCCGAACATTTAACCGCATTGTTGATAAGAATATTGTGCAAGTAATAAAATTTCAAAACGGATGTCCCGAAAAGGGAGTGTATGGTGTACTATGGGTAAATCTAGGTATACGCATTCCTGAGTGTGCAGATTTTCCAAATGAACTGAAAAAGTATTACAAGGAATACGAGTGCAATATCCGTTGTAGTTTAGATGAATATATAGACAAAAGAGATAATCCTTACAATTTAAAAGAAAATTCCCAAAAAATAGCAAGCGATATTATTGAAAAGCTGAGTGCTGTGATACTTCCGATATTTGATGTTCTTTCCTCAAGGGAGAATATTATTAAAGAACTTAAAAACTATCCTGAATTTAATTCTTTTAGAAATCATTTAGCCGATAAAGACATCGATACAATCAAAGCAAAATTAAATAATAATTAAAGAAAACCAGGTTTTTAGCCAGTTCTTTTTCGGACACGAATGACAAAAAATCCTGAATGCGAAAGTATTCAGGATTTTTACTTATTACCTCTTACTTCTTCACTCTTACCTAAATTGCATTCAGGATTTTTTGGAAAGTAAGAAGTAATAGGTAATAAATAATAGGTGTTTTTTCGCAAGGCTTTGCCTTGCTCTTTTTGTTTTTAGCGGTTTCATTGTTACGAGAAAGGTAGTAATAGTATGGCTGATAGTCGGTTGATTATAAAATCCAAAGAATTTGCTTTGCAAATAATTAAGGCTTGCAATTATGTAAAACAACCCAAAAAGAAAAACAAAAAAACGGCTCGAAAGCCGCCCAACACATTCATCATACCACAATGCCAATAAAATGTCAAGATGGCAAATTAACAAAATATTTTGTGAATTCTTTGGCGGTTTTGCGAATGGACAAAGGGATATTTATCTGCTATAATAAAACCAACCTAAAGAGAGTCAGATAAACAAAGCCGAAGGAAAATATTTAGGTGTTCGGCAAATTTAAAAGAAAGGACTGATTCCAATGGTAAATGATCCGCCCGAATTCTCAGCTGAAATACAATTGGAAGAGGTGAGTCCCAAAAAACAGTCGTGCTGAGCCGAAACTTGAACCATTTACATAGATTGCTTTTAAAAACCAAACGGCTGAGAAGAGATTTCGTGATCAGCCAATGATTTCAAAAGGTATAGACCAATGGACGAATGAAATTTTAGCTGTGACAATTGAAATTTTTCATGGTTACCCTCCTAAACACAAAGGCCATGTGGGTTGTAACAACCGAAACGGTCAAAAT
>JAFYMD010000141.1 GCA_017556785.1 Clostridia bacterium
ATGGGCCCCGTAATTTTTAAAAAGAAGGGCAAATACAACGATTTTTCCGTACGCGCCCTTCCCATCGGCGGTTTTGTAAGTATGATCGGCGAGGATTGACGTTCCGTCAATATTGCTTCGGTATAACCTGCTATCAGAAACATGATATCGATACCCACCGTAAATTGTTCCTCGGTCGGTGGTTATGGTTTGTTGTTCCTGTGTGGTGAAATTGTAAAGCATAGGCGTTCCGTTAACGGTATAGGTAATCATTCCTCCGCCATATTCCGAAACATCAACAATGTCAATTTTTCGGCTGTCATGACTAATTTTTCCTGCCAATTCATTGTTCACAGAATCTACCACATGAACAACATCGTTCGGCATATATTCTGCCCCAATATAAGGACTGTATGGATCTAAAACCAAATATTTACCAAGCCCATGTAACTGAGCATTGTCTAATAAAAACTTGGTTGTAATAGGGGTTGCGTTACCAAAAGTAGCACGGTCGACCGAATACAAATAACCGCGATTGTTTTTTCCATACAAATAGTACATCTTGTTGCCCATAAGCGTATAATCGGCTACATTGGCAAGTTGTTTTTTGATTTGAAAATTATAATCAGCCTTATAAACCACCCCGCTGTCTTCGCTTTCGTAACTTTTGGCTGTTCCGGCATAAAAATACACGCCGTCAGAAGCCACTATCATTTTGGTAAGGCGCGCACAATTCAACTGTGTAAAAACCACCGAGTAATGATTGGTACCGTTTAAATTGCAACGATTCAGCACAAATTTTCCTGACGCATTTTTATTGATCCAATATGCCGTGTTATCATAAACATTCAAGCTGTTTCCGCTCGCTCCGTAAAGAGTACCAAAGCCTTGAATCAGCGTCTGAGGTGTTCCGGTAGAAGATTGCAGGGTAACCAAATTTCCGTTGGCAACTGCATACAAATTGCCGTTTGAAACAGCAATATTCAAATCGCTGTTTTCAACCAATGTACCAAAATTTTCCGGTATAGCAATATCATTTTGGCTTGATTGGGGCGGTTGAGAAAGCGTAGGATCGATGGCAGGCAAAAATGTAGTGGGCGATTGCTCAGAGGATGAATTTTCTCCTGCAGATATCGACGTGCTGGTATTCCCATTGGGGTTTTGCACCACACCGTTGGAGTTTGGTGATGTACCACCGGAAGTTTGTATTGTACTGTTTGGTGTTTGAACCGTACTGCTTGCGCCAAAAGAAACACTCCCCAAAGAACCACCAGCTTCATCTGTTGTGAAATCGCTTTGCGATTCCCCCGATGTTGCGTGATAAGAAGTTACAGACTGCGTAACAGAACTGTCGCTTTCATTGGGTGTATTGAACCACCAACGAGAGAATAACATAATCAGCAATATAACAATCATTGCCAGCAAAACGCTACCCAACACAAGAATTCCGGCAATTTTAAGGGCAGCCGCGTTGCGTTGATGTCGAGCGATTCCAATAATGACCGCCGCATCTTTTTTGTTTTTGCTGTTGGTAATGTTATTTAAAATTTCTTGTGCTACCGCCATACTCAACAGATTTGTTCCTATGGCGTGCCGTATGGCATTGGAAATCAAAGCGATCAATTCGCTGCTGTAAATCGGCTTTTCGATCCCTCTTAATTTCAATATCTCTTTTAGGTTTTTCTTTGCCGCCTTTACCCGATTGGAAACGGTGGTCCTGGGAACTCCTTGCATCTTTGCAAGTTCGGTTACGGTGAATTTGTCGTAATACAACCGTACCAAAAGCTCTGCCTGCTCGGCGGGCAATTCTTTTAGCGCCGCCGTTACGTCGGCAGTAACCGCAATATCTTCATCGGCCTCGCTGTCTAACTCCCCTGCCTCGGGTACGTAATCCTCAAAGCTTATGCCCGGATGGAGCTTGTTCCACACCGCAAAGGCACTGTTTTGTGCAATACGACCCAACCAAGGATAAAATGAATCCACATCTCGCAGGTTTTTTAAACCGCCCAACACCGAAAGATAAGTATCTTGAATCGCGTCACAAATATCTTGATCTTGCTTTAAATATTTGCGACAAACAGAAAACACATAGCGGTAGGTCCCAATAAACAACCGTTCAAATGCATCTTTTTCCCCTTGTCGAGCCGATTCTATTAACGCGTGATCTACCACTTGCACAGAGGAGTCATCGTATTCCAAGCCATTTGAAAAGGCAATCATTTCCGATGAAAAATTAGTTTGATCCATTTTTCTCCCCCTCTGATCATATTTTCTCTATTTTAACGCAATTCATTTTATTTGTCAACCGAAGACGATCGGCAAGGTGTTACGGTGCTGACCTTCTGCCAAGTAAAAAGCCCGTGGACAATGCCACGGGCTTAATGAAAATTTAGTTTTCCACAGGGAACTTGTCGATTTTGCCGACCACTTTTTTCAGGATATACAACGCATCCACAGAGGAGATTTTCTCATCCCCATCCACGTCGGCAAGGATTGTTTGCTCGTCGGTCAAGGTTACGTTACCAACCACCGCTTTTAATATTTCCAAAGCATCGGCCGAGGAAGCCTTGCCGTCACCGTCCACGTCACCGTATTTGATGGCGGCGGCAGCTTCCAGTTCAGCAATCTTAGCTTCGGCGGCAAGCAATTTGTCCAGATTGGCAACAAATCCTTTTTGCACGTCACTCAAGGCATCATATGCTTCTCTTGCGGCTTCTACGTCAAGTTTATCATCCAAAGAATCCACAATCAGTGCCTCAATTTGTTCTTGCACCGCTTCGGCAAAAACCAGATCGGCGGCATACAGCTCATTCATTTTTGCCTGTGCGGCGGTAAGCTTGTCGGTATCTTTTACCAAAGAAACGCAAGATTCTTTCACCAAACCATAAGCAGCGGCGGCGGCATCTACAAGGGCTTTGTCCTCTTTGGTTAAAGATTCCACCGCAGGAATGGCACGAATAGCCGTGGTAGCGATTTTGGCTTGGTTGTGGTCCACCAGCACCCCGTGACCGGCGTCGGAGGCAAAGGCAACGTCGTCATAAGAAAACTCTACCCCTGCTTCGATTTGGTTAAAGGCGATATAAATACGACCGCAACGAATTTGGGTTTTGTCGTAGGTAGCGCTGCTCCATTGTACCGGCAAAATAAAGGAGTTCCAACCTTTTTTCAAGCCGTTTTGCTTCAAGGTGGTAGCAAGCACCGCAACCGAACCGCCGTTAATCCAGTTGTTCAGGTCGCCTACGTTAATGCCTGCATCGGCAATTTCAGAACCTGCAATATCCCGCGAGCAATACAAATCAAAGGCAACGTAGGCTGCCATGGAAGCATCAATGGCTTTTTTGGGAATAATGTATTGATTTACGGTTTTTTGTCCCTCGGTGGTTTTTACCCCCAAAGATTTGATGCCCGAAATGGTTTCGTCATTCCCCATCCAACGGGCAGGCATGCCTGCGGGGGAGTTGGAGTCGCCCGTGTTGTCAAAATCGTGCCACAAAATGCGGGCGGTACCTTCTTCAATCTCTTTGGCCATTTCTGCGATTTTGGCTTCGGCAGAAAGCAGTTTGTCATAATTGTCAACCAAGGCTTTTTGTTCCTCGGTCAAGGCATCGTAAGCCGCTCTGACGGCTTGCACGCTTGCTTTTTCACTCCACCAATACGGCGCAAGGTTGTCGATGCTGTCAATCACCTCGTTGGCGGCTATTTGGTCGTCGGAGAGCAGGCTATCGGCAATCAGTTTAAAGCCAAAGTGCAATTGATTGGATTGGGTGGTAAAGGTAACGGGCTCACCGTCTGCCATTTTCCATACCGCACCGGGATGGGTGGCTTTGTTTGCCCCAAGGTCGGTACCGTAGGCAATGCAAAGGCTGTTGGTGGAACGGGCGGTAAGATAATAGACAAGGTAATAGGTTTTACCCGGTAGCAGGGTAGCGGGAGCATCCAACATAGCCTCGTACCATTGCATACCGCTACCCAGATGGGTGACGTCGGTATCTCCCGAAGCGATGGCTTCACCGTCGATGGCAGAGCGAATTTCCAAATGAATGGTGGCGGTGCCGTGGGTGATGTTCAGCGGCAGTTGCACACCGCGAAGGGTTTCGGTTTCGGGCACAAAGGGTTGGGCTATATAACGGTAATTGCCCCAGTTGGTATCGGAGGAAGTACCGGTGGAAAGACCCACGTGATAAAGGGGCGACAAATTTTGAGCCCAATAGGTAAAGCCGTTGATTTTGCCAATTTCGTAACCGTATTCGGCAGTAACGGTATCGGGTTGATAGCCGTAGTTCGTGTCATCGTGTACGTTGCTCACCCAATATTTACCTGCCACAGGTTGCACCCCGTGACGACCTTGTTGGTCGTACCGTTTGACCGTAACTTTGCTGTCTTGAATTTCAAACACCGTCATGGTAAAAGCATTGTCACCGGTGGTGGCATCGTAATAGCCCAAATACCCATAGTTCATATAGGTGAAGTACAGGTCATTGGCAACGGGTGCGGCGGTGGCGTCACCGGGTTTGGCTACCCACAAGGTTTCTCCTTTGGTCATAAAGTTGGTGGAGCCACCAAGAAAGGTATCGTAACCGCCTGCATGGTTATGGCCAAACAAGAAGATGATGTTATGTCCTTTTTGACCGGCACGGTTAAGCACGTCTACAAAATATTGGGCATACAAACCGTCGTCGGCTTTCATGGTAGGTGTACCATAGTGCAGTTGAATGTGAGAAAGCACAAAAATGGGTTTTTCGCCGGGGGTTTGGGTGTTCAGCCAAGCTTCCAGCTCGTTGGCGGTGTTTTTGGTGATTTGCTCCAATTGAGAACGGTCGCTTAAATGGTAGGGGTGATTTTCATCGTTGATGACGAAAAGTCCGTACGGTCCTTTATCGTAACCACCCGAAGCGGTAAAGAATGCCATATCTTCTTGGGTGGTTTCGTGATTCCCGGTAATATAAATGCGCTCGGCTTCGGGTGTCAGTCCGTTTGCCAACATGGTTTCTTCCAAATATTGACGGCCAATGCGGGTGTAATCGTCATTCTTCGCACCGTGAGAAAGGTCGCCGCCAAAGAAAAACGCATCGATGTCGCTGTGGTCTCTCGCCACGCTGGTCATCATATTTTTCAAATAAACAGCGCCTTCGGTGCAAGCCTCGTGTACGTCATATTGACCGGTTTGCAACAGGGATTTGCCGTGGGTTTGGAAGTCGGAAGCGGCGAGAATGGTGTAAACGTTGTCTTGATCCTCAGGTATTTGCCGCCGACTTAACAACTTAAAACCAAATTGCAATTGATTGTTTTGGGTGGTAAAGGTGACGGGCTTACCGTCTGCCATTTTCCATACCGCACCGGGGTAGGTGGCTTTGTTTGCCCCAAGGTCGGTACCGTAAGCGATGCAAAGGCTACCCGAATCACGAGCGGTGAGGTAGTAAACCAAGTAATAGGTTTCACCGGGGGTTACGGTTAGAGGCGCACGCAGGTCGGCTTGATACCATTGCATGCTAACCCCTTTGCGAGCCAACACGGTATCGCCGTAAGCCAAGGCTTCGCCATCCAAAGTGGCACGAATTTCGGTATGAATTCTGGCTTCGCCTGCGGTGATATTCAAAGGCAGTTCAAAGCCATATACCGTATCTTCGGCAGGCACAAAGGGTTGGGCGATGTACCGATATTGTCCAAAGTTGGTATCCGATGCGGTGGCGGTAGAAAGCCCCACGTGATAAACGGGATTCAGGTTTTCGGTCCATTGGGTGAAAGAGGAAGCGGAGGTGTTGAGGGTGTCCATTGTAAATTCGAATTGGTTATCATCCATAAACCATTTTTCTTGAACGATGGAGTAGGTTCTTACCTGCACCCGATTGCCGTTGTCAGAAAAATACAGCATGGTGATCATACCGGTACCGTTTTCTACCGCAAGGTCGGTACTTTGGGGGTCAATCAACAATTGGTTGACTACGTTGCCGTTGTCTCCGATTTGTTGACTGTAAATCACGTAGTCGCTGGGGTCGTGACCACTGATAACCAATTGAATGTTCTTGTATTTTTTAATCAGCTTATCCCACATATGGTCGCCGTTGTTGTAGCCTCCGTGTTCGGTGGCAGGTGCAACGTCATCGGCATCCAGGGTGGTGCCGTCACGATACAAATAGCAGTGGGTGGTAATAATTACACTGTGGTTGGAATATTGGGCAATAATATTGCCTGCCCAATTCAATACGTCATCGCTGGGACCAAAGTCCAGGGTGAACAACAAATAATCGGTTTTTCCCACCGTAAAGGTGCGCCAGGAGTTAATCATACTGCCGTTATAGGCGCCGTTTACGGTGCTACCGTATTTACTGTAGGGCAGATACTCGTTAAAGGTACTCGCACCGTCGTGGTTGCCCCGCACCAAAGAATAAGGGACAACCCCATCTAATTTGGAAACATTTTCTACCGCCCGTTGCCATTCTTCGGCGGTGTTTTTGTCGGTAATGTCGCCCAATCCGAATACGTATTTCATTTTTTCGCTTTCGGCGTTGGCAACAATCCAATCATACATATCGGCATATTTGTCGGGATAATAATAGTTCATTTTTTGGGTGTCGCCCACCACGGCAAAGGAGTAATCGTAAGCATCCAGAGCGGGCTTGGTGTCAATCCAAATCCGTTTGCGGACAATGTGATACCCGTTGCCGCTCAGGTCATCTATTTTTTCGGTTTCGTTGGTACAGTCGGTCAGGTCGTAACGGGCAATCAAGCCGTCGGTTCCCACCGAGGTGGCATCGACTTTTACTTCGGCGGCGGTACGGGCATCGTCAAACACAGCCACCGAGCGAATCGCCCCTTTGAAATATTGGGCATTGGCGCCCCGCAGGTCGCCACCCAAGCAATAACTCGTAGAGGGGATGGCGTAGCCGCTATCCTCAATGGTAACCGATTTCTTTAATTCGCCGTTGACGTAGCAATGCCACTTAGCGGCGGCAGTATCTCGAACAATGGCCAAATGTACCCACTCGCCGGCGGCAACGCTGACACCGCTGAACACGCAACCGCCCGCGGTGCCGGTGCTATCGGTAAAATAAATACGGGGAGCGCCGTTGTTGGAAATCTCAAAGCTAACCACGGGATTTCCTCCGCCGTAGGTGCCCAAAATAACACCGCCACGTTCGGAATAGCCATTGGGCAACCAAATGGTAGCCTCAAAGGTGTTGACCATGCGACTGTATTGACTGTTTACGGAATAGGTAGCGTTGTCGTCAAAGGTCATCCCCTCTTGAGGAAGGGTGATACCACCGTCGTAGGTTTCATTTTTAGAAGCATCGGCCGAATTGGTATAAACCAAATGATTTTTTTGGGTAGAATGGTCTTTCAGCCGCCCGTTGCCGCTTACCGAAAAATCAAAGCCGCACAACATATTGGCGTCGGTATAATCCGCTCCGTTCATCGCGGCCTGTACCTCGGCCTGGGTACGGGAATCTTTATAAAGGCAAACCGAGGCAATCTCGCCTTTGAAGTATTGGGCGTTGCCCGAACGCATATCGCCGCCAATGGCAAGTACGTTGATGGGTTCGCCGCTTAAATCGGCAAGGGTGGTAGAAAGGGTTTGTTTCAGTTCGCCGTTTACGTAGCATTTCAAAGAGGTTCCTTCGTTTACAATGGCAAGATGCAACCATTCACCGGTACGTACGTCCACCGAGCTAAACACGTGGCTCGAAGAGGTGCCGCCCGTTTTTGGGGCCCACCAAATAGAAGGGTTGCCGTTTTCGCGAATTTCGTAGTTCACGCTGGCATGAGCGGTAGAACCATAGTTACCCGCAATCACCCCTTGGCGGCCGCTGGCGTTCTGGTCAAGCTTAATCCACCCCTCAAAGGCCATGGGCATGGTTGCCATCACCGATTGGGTACGATACAGGTCGTTTGCCGTAACGGTGATGCCGGTTTTGGTTGCCGCGTTGGCGGGAATCGCAACCAAAATGCTGCTGCACAAAACAAGAGTCATTACAAGAAACAAACTAACAATTTTTTTCATAGTCAATCACCCGTTTTCTTTCTTTTATTTCATAATACCATTGATTGAGAATAGGCAAAATAAAATGGTCGAACAAATTTAGCACAAAAACGAACTGAATCTTGCTTTTTTACCATATTTTTGGTATAATATCGAACAAAAGGAGGGGATTCTATGGGGTTTTCGATTTCGAAAACCAAAAACACCGTGTTTGAGGGAAATCCGGTTTGCCACGGGTGTTGGGATTTGATTTTGAATTTGCAGGGCAGTGGTACCATGACCGCCGACAAAAAACGTTTTTCGTTTAAGGAGGGAACCTTGTTTTGCGTTCCTCCCAACGTGATGCACGAAAAAACGTCGAAGAAAGGGTATCAGGACGTTCATATCTACGCCGGCAACTTTTTGCCCGGCTATGGAAACAAAGAGATATTGGTGTTGCAAGACGATGACCTGGGCACCCTGCGTACTTTGTTTTTGCAAATGAATCAAATGCACGTAAACCGCACGGTTGCGCGGGCACAATTGATTGAAGAATTCTACCACGTGGTGCTTACCTGGATTTTGCTGCAACAAAATGCCAACCAAATGCCCCGCTCGGTGCAAGAGATTACAACCCAATTAACCGAGCGATTTGCCGACCCCGATTTTTCGGTTGTACCCCTTTTGCAAGGGTATAACTATTGTCCCGACTACATTCGTCGGTTGTTTAAGCGGTATCACGGTTGCTCCCCATCGGAGTATTTGACCCGATTACGGTTAGAGCACGCCAAAGGACTGCTTCGCTCGTGGCATTTGAATAATTCCACCATTCCCCAAATCGCTTTGCAAAGCGGATTTACCGACCCCAACTATTTTTCTCGGGTGTTTAAAAAATACACCCACCTTACCCCATTTCAGTACGCCAAACAAATTGCAGATGCATAGGGTGTTGTAACATAATCTCACTATGTTTAGCAGGTTTTATTGATGCAATATCATCTTCCTTCACCTCTTATCCGTATCCTATCCCATCTTGTGTCCCAAAAAACGGACTTTAAAAGAAAATCCCCCCGCATAAACAGCGGGGGGATTTTTATGATTTGATTTATCCCTCCACAGGGAACTTATCGATTTTGCCGACTACTTTTTTCAGGATATACAAAGCATCGACGGAGGAGATCTTTTCATCGCCGTCTACGTCGGCAAGGATTGTTTGTTCCTCGGTCAAGGTTACGTTACCAACCACCGCTTTTAATATTTCCAAAGCATCGGCCGAGGAAGCCTTGCCGTCACCGTCCACGTCACCGTAGAGGATCGTTACCGTTTGTTCCCATTCGGTAATTTTGGCTTCGGCATCAGTTAATTTTTGCAGATTGGTAACCAGATTCTTTTGCTCGTCGGTCAAAGCATTGTACGCTGCTCTGGCGGCCTCTACGGCAGGCTTATCTTCCAAAGATTGCACGTTGAGTTGAGCAATTTGATTGCTTACACCGACAGCGATAAACCGATCTTCGTTCATGAGTTCAAAACCGAAATGAAGATGGGTTTCCGTCTCATAGGCAACGGGGGTACCGTCCGCCATTTTCCATACCGCACCGGGATAGGTGGCTTTATTGGTCCCCAAATCGGTACCGTAAGCAACGCAAACGCTGTTTGCATCACGAGCGGTCAAATGATAGGCCAAATAGTAGGTTTTGCCTGCTTCCACCGTCAAGGGTGCGGTCAAGGGAGCGTCATACCAATACATTCCGTTGCCTTGACTTTGGATCACCGTGTCGGAAGAAGCAATGGCTTCCCCGTTCAATTCCGAACGAATTTCCAAATGCAAAGTCGCTTCACCGGTGGTCAGATTCAAAGGCAAACGAGTTCCGTACAGGGTGTCACTTTCGGGAATAAAGGGTTGCGCGATGTAACGGTAATCGTTCCAATGGGCGTCGCTGTTGGTAGCGGAGGAAAGCCCCACGTGGAAAATGGGGGACAGATTTTCGGTCCATGCGGTGAAGTTGTTTACAATCAGTTCCTCGGTAGGAATACTCACCGAGAATTGGTTTTGGGTCTTATAGGCCAAATTATCGTTTACGGGAGAGAAGTAGTTGAAATCAATGGTCTTACCGCCATCACGGAAGCGCATCATAAGCAGCAAACCCACGCCGCCGCGAGCGCCGTCGATATCTTGGGAGTTGACCATAAGTTGATGTACCGTGTTGCCTTGTTCCCCTTTGTCTACCCGATAGCTAAGAGAACCGGGATCGGTGGTAAGGCAATCGTGTCCGCAAATGACCATGCGAATATTTTTATGCTTACTTGCCAGATTGGGCCACAAGGTATCTCCCGTGTAGGAATATTGCCCATACACGTTGTTCATATAGTTGTGGGTAACAATAATGACGTTGTGATTGGGGTGGGCGGCAATTACTTGATTAGCCCAAGCCACGGTTTCAGCCTGCGGGTCAAATTCCAGCGACACAATCATAAAGGGAATGTTTTGCGCTTCAAAGCAATAATAGGTGTTGTCTGATTTACCCTCGGTCATGGTGCCGCCGTAAGAACCAAAGCTACTAAAAGTAGACAAGGGGAAATATTGATTAAACATGGCACTATCACGAGGGGCACCGTGGGTATAGTCGTGGTTGCCGTAAGCTACCGAATAGTCAATGCCTGCCTCTTGTAGTATTTTGAAGGCGGCAGCGGCAGTTTGGAATTCTTTTTCGTTTTTGGTATGACCATTCCAGGTCACGTCCCCAACGTCAATTACAAACTGCAAATTTTCTTTTTGTTTGTTGTCCACCATCCATTGCATAACGGTGTTGAGTTTTTGGGGATAGGCGGCGGTGAGTTCTTGAATATCGGGAATAACCGCAATGGAAAAATCACCGGGAGTGGTGGTGTAGTTATACACCCAATCTCGCCAATATTGACCGTTGCGAATATTCACTTCCAAATTGTCCAGCATCACCGTAGTATCAACCAGTTGCAGTTGCAAGGTAATGGTGGTGGCAGTTTCGGGGTTAAAGCCTTTTTCTTGCTCCATTTCCGAAGGTACTACCTGATAAGCGGTGGGGTTATGTCCGTCAAGACGGCTAACGTCCAGCGGAGCGGTAGCCACCCGACCCTTGGCATCGGTCAATACCAGTGCGGCCGAGGTAACCCCTGCAGAATTCTTGGTAAACAGGGTGAATTCAATGGGAGTACGGTCGGGGTGAACAATGGGCAGGTCGTACGACGAGGTGGTAACTTCTGCCCGGCCGTTGCCTTGGATTGCCAATGCTTGATCTTGCAAGGTCAGTTGAGCATTGGTGCCGCTGAAATTCAGGAGAGAATTTTGATTGCTGAAATCTTCTTTCACCGAAACCACCGAACGTTTTACAATTTTAATGCTGTCAAACGCCATAACGGCATCTTTGGCAAGGAACATATACATCCGCATATAGTTGATGTTGGAAAGATCCGGCGTGCCACCTGAATTGCCACTATCGGCAAAATCCAAATACACCACGTTCCAACCGTTTTTCAAGTTCAAACTCGAAGTAAGCCAGTTGTATTCGTTGACGTCGGGTTTACCGCCGCTGGTCAACTCTATTTGACCGTTGGATTTGAATGCCGAAGCGTCCGAAATATAGAACTGCATCCGCAAGGCAAGGTCCTCTTTGTTATACCCCGAAAGGGAAATGGGTTGGGACTTGAGATGGGGTGCTTTTACCTCTACGGTGCCTGCCGAAAGAGCGGTAAACACGGTATAGGTTTCGCCGTTTACGGTAACCACGTTCAGGTCTTCGCAAGAAGAAACCGAAATGCCGTTGGTGGCACCGCAGTCCGAAATCACCCACGCAGTTTGTTCGGTGGATTGTTCGGGCTTGTTGTTTTTCATGTCATCGGGAACGGTCACGCCCACTTCTTGGGTGACCTCGTTCACCACTTTAAAATCGTCAATCATAACGGTGGTTTCAGCAGTAAAACCAACCGCATAAAAACGGAAGTTGGTTACCTTTTTCACGTCAAAACTGGCGGCAGGAGAAGGCAGATAGGTCAAGGGGACTTTAATGTGATTCCATCCGCTTTTCAAAGTCAGCGCTTTCAAATCAGCGGCGTATATGCGAATGCCTTCTTCAGCCCACCAAGCACCGGTCCCCACCGAGGCGATGTTGATACCGCAGTCGCCATGCTTGAAGAAATCGGTGTCGGTTACGTACAAATCAAACTCCAAATGGGTGGCACCGGTAAAATCGACGCCTGCCGTCTTATTGAAGTAATACATCATTTGGGTGGTAATGGATTGTTGAATACTCCCCGTACCTTCGGTTTTTTCGGTGGTATTCACCTGATTGCGAGATTCCCATCCCGACATAGAGTCGCAGTTGCTCAAGGTTTGATAGGTGGTGCCCAGGGGCGCGGTCATGGTCGCAAAAGCAGATTCCGCCGCCACCAACTTGGAAAGGTTGGTCACCAATGCCTTTTGGGCATCGGTCAAAGCGTTATAGGCACTACGGGCATCCGCAATGGCCAAACGGCTGTACGTATTGACCGTGCCAATGGCATCAATTGCCCGAATGGCAATGTCTGCCGCTATTTGGTCAGCCTGCTCTAATCCGGCTTGATTGACCGCACGCACTTCGTCTACCGCTACGGTCATGGTTACGTCTGTGGGCAGACCCACCGCATAGAAACGGAAGCGACCGATATTGGCAATATCATAACTGTCACTCATGCCGCTGAAATCAAAGGGAACGGTAATATGGTTCCAGCCTTGTTGCAGGGTAAGCGCTTTCAAAGCGCCTGCTTTGACCGCTACCCCTTCGTTTACCCATGCTTCGGAATAAGACAAATTGAATCCGCAATCTCCGTAGCTGAAGATTTTGGGGTCGCTGGTATAAAACCAAAAATCCAGATGGGTTACGTGGGTAAAGTCCAGTTTGCCCACAGGGGAAATCAAAAAGAAATACATCTCCTTTTGGCAGGTCACCTGCACACTTCCCGTACCCACGGCGGCATCACTTCGCAAAGACATAGAGCCCCAACTTTTTTCGGTAGCCCAGCCGGAAGTGGAGTCGCAGTCGCTCAGTAGGTGATTCACGGCAGGCACCGTTTCTGCCTGCACCACGGCAAAGGCAGGAACACAGCTCATGACCAAAGCCAATGCCAAGAAAAACACGAAAATTCGTTTCATATTTACCATCCTTTTCATAAGGAGTCCCCCTTGACAATCAGGGAGCTTACCTATATAATAAAACATACAGATTTCAACTGCATTTCTTATACGATTCAGTTGAATTTCGAACGCTTGAAAGGAGTCGCTTATGTATCCGTTGCTGTACGAATTTTTGGTCGATACCCCTACCTGGAAAGTCTATACCCAAAACGAATTAACCATGAACGGGGTATATTTATTTGGTCGCAGACAAGAGAAAACCCCTTTTACCGTCCGCCCTCATCATCACCCTGATTTGTTTGAATTTCATTTGCTTCAAGGGGGCACCTACACCTTTTTGGTAGAGGGAAAGACCCACAACATAACCGGTGGTCACGTATTTATTACCCTGCCGGGGGAACTGCACGAAGCCCGCTTCACCATCCCACGAGGACAACAATTTTATTGGTTTCAACTGCAATCGTCCAAGGGCATATTGGGGTTGGGGAAAGAAAAATCCATGCGGCTGATACAAAAACTCATGCAACTGCAACACCGCACCATTGCCTATACCCCTACCATGGAAGACGCGATCCGTAAGGCCTTTGACCGATGCCGCAGTACCGACGCCTATGACAAACAGGTAGCAGAAAATTTGCTGGCTTCCTTTTTGTATCAACTGATCGAAGAAGACGGGGCCGTGGAAGATGCCTTGATTTCTGCCGAAATCCGACAAGCTATGGAGTATATGCAAAGCAACCTGCATTCCTATCAAAGCGTGCCCGCTCTTGCGGCGCAGGTAGGATTGTCGGAATCCTATTTTCGCACCAAATTCAAAAAAGAAACAGGCGTCACTCCCACCGATTATTATATGGGTTTGCGGATTGAAAAAGCCAAAGAACTACTGCAAGAGGGCTGTTCGGTCACCGAAACCGCCAATGCGCTGGATTTCCCCACCCCCAATTATTTCGCCACCGTATTTCGCCAAGCAACCAATATGACCCCGTCGGCTTATAAAAAGAAACAACCGTAGGAAAGAAATTCTTTCCTACGGTTGTTTTTGGTTTTCACTTATTCTTCCACCGGAAATTTTTCAATTTTTCCGACTACTTTTTTCAGGATATACAACGCATCCACAGAGGAGATTTTCTCATCCCCATCCACGTCGGCAAGGATTGTTTGTTCGTCGGTCAAGGTCGCATTGCCAACGATTGCTTTTAATACCTCCAAGGCATCGGTGGCAGAAACGCTTCTGTCCCCGTCCACGTCACCGTAACGAATGGCATGTTCTTCTTCCAACCGAGCAATTTCCGCCTCGGCGGTTTCTAACTTTGCCAGATTGGTCACGTATCCTTTTTGAGCCTCGGTCAAGGCATGGTAGGCTTCTCGTGCGGCTACCACAGCAGGCTTGTCGTCCAAGGATTTTACATCCAAGGCGTTAATTTGATCGGTTACGATCTTGGCTTCGGCTTTGTCGATGGCATCCTGATCGGCTTGTTTTTCCAATTCGGCAATCTTGGCTTCGGCATCCACCAATTTGGCAAGATTGGTGACCAAGCCCTTTTGGGCATCGGTCAGCTCATCATAAGCAGTTCGGGCGGCAACCACGTCGGGTTTATCGTCTAAACTTTGCACGTTGAGAGCATCAATTTGCGCAACCACTTGGGCGGCTGTTTCCTCGTCGGTAGGACCTACCAAGTCCAAGGTAAACGAAAACTGATTCACGTCCAAGAACCATTGATCCTGCACCGAGGAATAGGTTTCTACCTGTACTTGTCGACCGTCTTCCGAGAAATAGAACATGGTGATCATACCGGCGGGTTTTTCCAGGTCAACGTTTTGATGATCGGACAGAATCTGGGTCACGCAGTTGCCCTTTTCCCCTTGCTTCTGCCGCACAAGCACTTTTTCGCTGATTTCATGACCGCAAACCACCATAGCAACGTTTTCGTTGCCGTTGATCAATTCCTCCCAGATTCGTTTGCCCTCATCGGTTAATTCCCGATTGGGGAGCATATAAGAGTGGGTGGTGATAATGACGTTATGGTCAGGATGGGCTTTCACCACTTGATCCGCCCAGGACAGTGCATCCCCTGTGGGGCCAAAGTCAAGGGTAAGCAACAAATACTTCACCTGACCCACCGTCATGGTTTTGTACGTGTTGCGCATATCGCCGTACATACCGTCTACGGTACTGCCGTATTGGTCGACAGAAACATATTGATTGAACTTATTAACACTGTCGTGATTCCCACGAATCAAATTGTACGGCACCACACCGTCCAACGTATGGATCGATTCCATAGCGGTTTCCCATTCTCGCACGGTATCATCCTGGGTAATATCCCCCAGACCGAATACGAATTGAATCTTTTTCTTTTCCACGTTGTCGGTCAACCAGTTGTAAACCTTGGGGAACAGGTCGGGATTGTTCTTATTCAAGTATTGGATATCTCCCACAAAAGCAAAGGAATAAGCATAGTCCCGAATGGCAGGACCCTCTTGGGCCCAGCGAACACGCTGTACCACAGGATTTTGGTTGTCGCTTTGGTCGGGGATGGTGGTAAAACCATCGGTAAGCCCGCTCATATCATAGGCCACCAATAAACCGTCCTTATCCCAAGCATTTCTGTCTGCCCGAATCTCCTCATCGGTACGGGCATCGGCGTAAATGGCCAACGATTTCATGCGTCCTTTGAAATAGTTGGTATTGCCATCGGTATAGTCACCGCCCAGATAAAAGGCAGTGGTAGGTTGCCAGCCGTCATCTGCGATGGTCAAGGATTGTTTCCGTTCTCCATCTATATAGCAATGGATCATGTCCGCCTTTTGGTCCTGCACCAAGGCAAGATGTGTCCATGTGCGATAGGGAACAGCCGCCTGGTCAAACACATATTGAACCGACTGACCGTATTGGTCGTACAGGGTGATCTGAGGTTGCGCCAACCCATTGATCTCCACGTTCATGGCGGGGTTGTTGCTTCCCAAAGTACCCAACACAACATTTTGTTGATTGCGGATGCGTTCGGGAATATACAAGGTTGCCTCCACCGTACCAAAGGCGCTGCCCAGCTCGTTCTTGATGCGATACTGCGAGGTTGATGCAAAGGTGATGCCTTCCACACCGTCCCGCGCTTCTTCCAACAGCTCCAATACGCTCAAATTGGCAACCAGTTGCTTGGCAGTATGGGACAATCCATCATAATTATTTCTGGCTTTTGTCAGATCGGCAGCCTGCTTGGTTTGATAAGCCTCAGCAATATCATGGATCACCGAAAAAGCGACTTGCTGATGGGTGGTATCTTGCGTTGCCACGTCAGCGCTGACAAAACGGAAATCGTCAAAAATCAACACGTCACCCTTTTGCATATTGGGCACGGTAGACCAGCGCAAACGGAAATATTGAGCGTTGGTAGCCATGGTCAGATCATCCAGCGGAATGACCACACGGTTCCAACCGGCCTTTAATCCGTTAACATAGGCTTTGAAAGCGGCTTGATCGGTGGATTTTGCCACCGCATACGCTTGACCTTGGTCCCAATCCATGGTGCTCTTGGTATCATGATCATACACGTACAAATCGGTCCAACCCGTGGTGCCATCCAGCATACCGTCTCGGGAAAGCCAAAGGTTAAAACTCATGTAATACGCGCCGGAAATATCAACACTATAGGGCAGAGACGCAAACAAGAAAAACTGATTTTGTCCCGCATTTTCTTTGGCAACGCATTGATAGGCGCCGCTGCCTTCGGTATAATTCACCTGATTGATGGTGCCGTCGTTATCGGCAAAGAAGGTAGAAAACCAATCGGTATCAGCCGAGGCAAATTGTACGTCGACGCCGGTACGGATCGCCATTGCCTTGTCTAACAGCCCATCGGGAATATACCGTTTGGCTTCAAGGGATAACTCTGCGTAAGCGGCTTTTGCCTCATCGGTATTCCGTTTGGCAATCCCCTGTGTCATCAAAGCGATCACCGCTTTGGCCCGGTTGCGCACGGGCGCTACTTCATCCAAAACGATTTGATTGACAAAACGGAAATCGTCAAACAAATATACGTCGCCTTGTTTTGTACCGGGAACGTTTCCGATCCGCAAGCGGAAATACTGAGCGGCTTTCCCGTCGGTAACGGTGGAATCCAACGGAATCACAATATGATTCCAACCGGCTTTCAGCCCCTCAAAGCAAGCACGGAAATTCTTTTGGGCATCCGACTTGTTGGAATTGGACCCACCGGCGGTAGCCAAGGCATAAGGCTGTGCTCCGTCCCAGCTAAGCGAGCCTTTTCCTTCGGCAGACCACACGTACAGGTCGGACCAGCCCGATGTTCCGTCGAACACCCCGTCACGAGGCACCCACAGATCAAAGGTCATATACTGCGCGCCGGTAATATCTACAGGCGTTTGCACGCTGATGGCGTACATGGTAAACGTGTTGCCGTCTTCTTTGGCAACGCATTCAAAAGCGCCGTCGCCTTGGGTATAGTTATAGGTAATCACCTTGCCGTCGTTATTCGTATAATAGGTGGATACCTCGTCGGTATCCATACTCATAAAGGGCACGTCTACGTCATTGGCTACGATTGCGGCCATTTTCTCCTTCACCGCCATTAGCTTGTCGGCACCGATCACGTAAGATTCATATCCGTCACTCAACCCTTCAAAAGCATCCACCACCGCTTTGACCGTGTCGTAGTCGGTGCGGCTCAAGGATTCGGCGGCAGGCAGAGAACGGATCAACACCGTAACGTCCTTGGCGGCATTGATTTTTTGCCATTGATCATAATACACATCGGCACTGATAAAACGAAAATCGTCGAAATATATCAGGTCGCCTTTCTTGACGTTATAAAACTCATCCTGCCCGTTGGCTTGCACCCGCAAACGCAGGCTGACCAGATCGGTAATGTCGGTAACCTGATCCAGTTGAATGGCCATGTGGTTCCATCCTGCCTTCAATCCCGTGAAGGCTTTGCGGGTATAATCCGTATTGATCGACGCTTGACAAGTAGAGGTGTAGCTTTCGCTGTAATTGTTGGGGTGAGCCGCATCATCCGCTCGCATATCGGTCCACATCAAAGAAGCGCCATCGTAGTAATTATCCCGAGGCACCCACAGATCAAAGGTCAGATACTGCGCTCCCGCCACGTTGCACGTTGTGCCGTTCTTGCGCAAAAACAGCGTAAGATCATTGCTGTCTTCTTTTACAAGACAACGGATCGAACCGGTTCCTTCCAGATAGTTTTCGTTGTCGGTATAGCCGGTATTTTCATGGTAATAGGTTTCCATTTGTCCGCCGTTCCATTGATCCATATTGCGGAACTGTACGTTTACGTTCGTTTTCATTCCAACGGCGTTTTCCAACAATTCGGACGGTACGTAAGCTTTGGCTTCTGCCGACAATTGTTCATATGCCGCCATGGCAGCAGTCACGTCGCCCGTGTTCATTCCTTTGGCAAACAATGCAATCACCTGCTTTGCCTGTGCGCGCACCGGCACTACTTGCTCCAGCACATCCTGACTGACAAAGCGGAAATCGTCAAAAATCACGGTTTCATTGAGTTTCAGACTGGCTACCGTAGAAACCCGCAAGCGGAAATACTGAGCACCTGCTCCGTTGGTCACTTCGGCATCCAAAGGAATGACCACCGTGTTCCAGCCTGCTTTTAACCCGTGAAAATTGGCACGGAAATTATTTTGCTCGGCCGACGTGTTGGAATTGGATTTGCCGGCGGTGGCGATGGCATTGGGCTGTGCGCCATCCCACGAGTAGCCGTCTTTCCCTTCTTTGGTCCAGACGTACAGATCCGACCAGCCGGAGGAGGTATCAAACATGCCGTCCCGTTCACACCACAGGTCAAATATCATGTGGGTAGCACCGGTAATATCCACCGCATTTTGCACGCCGCTGGCATACATATGAAAGTTGTTGCTTCCCTCGGCGTCTTTGGTAACACAAGAAAAAGCACCGCCACCTTCGGTATAGTTTTCAGCGGTAATCGTCCCGTTGTTATCCTTAAAATAGGTAGAGCATTCGTCTGTATCCATAGACATAAACTGCACGTCCACCCCGGTTGCGGCCGACGCCGTCAAACCGCCCATAGGAAAAACGGTCAGCAACAGACACAGGACCAAAAACAAACTGAGTTTTCTTTTCATGATGATTCCTCCTATATTGACAAATCATAGTTTTGCTATTATTATAATACATATAATTCCGTATAACATTCAACATCGTTTTATATACGAATTCAGAGGTGAACATTCATGCCGTTATATCCCGATGGCGAAATGTGGGATATTCATGAAAATTCCCATCAGCGTAAGCTCTACACCTGCCACGATGTAACCGTAGAGGGACTACACGCGATTGGCTGGCAATGGTTTAAGCAAACCAAGCTGTATATTCCCCCCCATCACCACAAGCAATGTTTTGAATTCCATTACGTTCAGGAAGGGCGTATCACCTTTCGGGTGGACGGTAAATCCTATACCGTGAACAGCGGTCAAGTGTTTGTTAATTTCCCCGACGAGACCCACGGCGCCGACCACCAAGAATTGTTCGTAGGTCACAAAATGTTCTGGTTTGATCTGAAAGTGCAAAAGCAGATTTTGGGGCTCTCCGACCAAGCCAGCCAGGTTCTTTTGCACCGATTGGGGCAACTGAATCAGCGGATCTATTCGGCAGACGAGGTAATGAACGCCGCCATAGAAGAAGCCCTTCGTTACAGCTGCTCAAGCGACGAATATCATCAACAATACGCCGCCAATCAGTTAGCTTATTTTCTTCATCAGCTGGTTCAAAAAAATATTCCATCCCAAGAGAAAAAAATGTCCGCAGAAGTCCGACAAGCGTTGGACTATATGCAGAACCACTTGCATCGTAACATCACATTGAACGAAATCGCTGTCGCTGTGGGATATTCCCTCCCCACATTAAAGTTAAAATTCAAAAAAGAGATCGGGATTTCACCGGCAGGTTATTTCGTCAGTTTGCGAATCAACCGAGCGAAACAATTATTGCAACAGGGATATTCCGTAACCGAAACCGCCAATGCGCTGGATTTCTCTACCCCAAACTATTTTGCCACCGTGTTTCATCGGGTCACCAATATGACCCCGTCGGCTTATAAAAAGAAACAACCGTAGGAAAGGATTTCTTTCTTACGGTTGTTTTTGGTTTTCACTTATTCTTCCACCGGAAATTTTTCAATTTTTCCGACCACTTTTTTCAGGATATACAACGCATCCACAGAGGAGATTTTCTCATCCCCATCCACGTCGGCAAGGATTGTTTGCTCGTCGGTCAAGGTTACGTTACCAACCACCGCTTTTAA
>JAFYMD010000142.1 GCA_017556785.1 Clostridia bacterium
GTGCGCACCATTGATCGCACCCTGCTGTTCTTGGACTTTTTTGCGGGACGGGCCAGTTCCGGTGAAGGACGGATTCAGGTAGAATTGGCGCGGTACCGTTATTTGCTTCCCCGCCTGACCGGGCAAGGACAAAAGTTGTCCCGTCAAGGGGGCGTAGGCATGCGCCGCGGCGCGGGGGAAAGTAAGCTGGAAACCGACAAGCGACACATTCGCCGTCGGATTTATGCTTTGAATGAGCAATTAAAGGAAATTGAAGTACGGCGGGAAAATCAACGCAAACGTCGCCGTAAGAACGGAATCCCCACCGTCGCCATTGTAGGATATACCAATGCCGGCAAATCCACCTTAATGAACTTTCTCACCGAAGCGGGTGTATTGGTGGAGGATATGTTATTTGCTACCTTAGATCCTACCGCGCGGGGACTGAAATTGCCCGACGGGCGCAACGTAATGCTAGTGGACACGGTCGGTCTGATCCGCAAACTCCCCCACCATTTGGTTGAAGCTTTTCACTCCACTCTGGAAGAAGCCGCCGAAGCCGACGTAATCTTAAACGTATGTGATCTGTCCAATCCCGAAGCAGAAGAACACCTAAAGGTAACCAACGACCTGCTTGCCGAATTGGGATGCGGCGAGATTCCCGTATTGTCGGTATTTAACAAGATCGATCTGGTAGACGATCCCCATTTATTACCTCGAAAAAGCATAGGGATCTCTGCTTTAAAGGGAGAAGGGATCGATCGTCTGCTGGAAGAAATTGCCAACGCCTTGCCCCCTACCCGCGTACGAGTGGAAATGCTATTGCCCTTTCATCGGGGTGAGATTGCTCCTATCTTGCGAAAAAACGGGGTAATCCATGCCGAAGAATACGTGGTGGAAGGACTAAAATTAGATTGCACCATTGATAAAATTGATGCAGAAAAATACCAAGAGTTTGTTACACGTATGATAGAACAATAAATAAAGGAAGACGTCAGTTTGTAGAAACTGACGTCTTTCTTTTCTCAAATGCTATTGACAGGAAAAGGGGCAACGAGCCCCAATGCATTGATTGTTTAAGTGTGAGTGTCCACAAACGATCGGTTCTGTTTCCATAGCGATTCCCAACCGTTCTTGCACAAAAGAAACGGCTTGCAAAACGGCAATGTAAGAATTTCGTTTGCAACACCGTGGGCCACCACATGCGGCTAGTGCTTGCAAAGAACGGGCGGTCATTTCATTGGACCAAGCCCATTCTTTATTTTTAAGCGGCGTAGCACCGGTAATAATAGAAACAAACATTCCCGTGCTGACACCTGCACCGCAAGCACCCCAAAAGCCGCAAGCGCCCCCCGGCACTTGTTTACCTCGTTTTAGCATTTCTATCAGAGATTCGGCCAAATGAATTTCGCCGCCTGCATTTTTATAAGCCGTCAACAACGCGGCACCCACCATAATGTGATGTTCCGGCCCATGCATATGACAAAAGGGCATTTGCATCATGCCTCGCAAAACCGATATGGGATCTGTGGTTTGAGAAGATAGGCAAAAGCCCACCAAAGTGTCCACGCCATTCATGTGGCAATGGTCGCAAACATAGTGTCCTTTTTCGCAAACGGTTTTGCTATGGGCTTTTTTTCCGCAAAGGGCACAGGTGTGTTCCTGCGCCTGCTCGGTATATATAAGCGGTGCACCGCAAATCAAGCATTCATCTTTCATGATACATCCTCATATTTTGTCCAGTAGCTCTTGTGGATGGCTTATCAGATAATCTGCACCCGATTCAGCCAATTCCTTTTCGTCACGAAACCCCCACGTAACCCCAATGGCGGTGAGTCCTGCATTTTTGGCGGTTTGCATATCCACTCCCGAATCCCCTACAAACAGGGTTTCTTCCGGGATTGCTTCCAATTGCTCCATCACGTGCAAGGTCATAGTCGGATCGGGCTTTAACGGAAAGTCGGGGTTGTTCCCCCAAACCTTGGGAATCCTCTCCCCAAACAATTCGGCAACAATGCGTTTTGCCATGGGTTCGGGTTTGTTGGTCACCACCGCCATGGTAACACCTTTTTGATACAACAGTTCCACCACGTCTTTGACACCGTCGTAGGGGGCGGTTTTTACCAGATAATGGGTGCCGTAGTAGTCCAAATATTCTTGCAGCATTTGGGCAAATAACTCCTCGGCAATCGATTCCCCGATTGCCCGTTTCAGTTGCATTTTGGCGCCGTTGCCCACGTAGGTTTTAAAATTTTCGGTAGGACGGGCGGAAAAACCGTGATGAGTCAACACCGTGTTGGTAGCAATTGCCAAATCCTCTAACGTGTTGCACAGCGTGCCGTCTAAATCAAACAAGATCGTTTTCATCATAGTACGTTCCTTTCAAGGCAATGGTGAACAAGTAAAAAGGGCGAGCCAAGCTCGCCCTACGATTTTGATTTGTATTATTCGGCAAAACCGGATTGTACCAATTTTACCAAGCCTTCAACAGCGGCTTCTTCGTCAGCGCCGTCGGCAATAATGGAAATGGTGGTACCGCCTACGATTCCCAAAGACAAAACACCCAACAAGCTTTTAGCATTGACTCGGCGATCTTCCCGTTCAACCCAAATAGAAGATTTGAATTCATTGGCTTTTTGAATGAAAAAGGTAGCAGGACGGGCATGCAGACCGACTTTATTTTGAACAGTAACTTCTTTAACAAACATTTCAGAATCTCTCCTAAACTTAAGTAAAAAATAGTTTCTCACATATGCAGTATTATACCACAAAAAATCAATTCGTCAACGAATTTCGTCGAATCTTTTGGCAATTCCAAAAAGTTCTACTCTCATGCCAAACCTCTTGGGAAAACCGAGGAAAGCTTTGTGCAATTTTAACAGAAATCATTTTTGGATTTCGGTAGAATCCCCCAAGCACTCCTCTGGCTCAATTTGTACCAAAAACGCCTTATCTTGTTTGGTTAATTCAACTTTTTCAAACAGATCGGGACGTTTGCTTTTGGTACGCAACAAGGATTGCTGTCGCCGCCAAACCTCAATGTTTTTGTGATGTCCCGAAAGAAGCACCTCCGGCACTTCTCGCCCCTTCCATTCTCTGGGGCGGGAATACTGCGGATATTCCAAAAGGCCGGCATAATGGCTTTCTTCGGTAAAGCATTCTTCTGCCGACAGCACCCCCGGTACCATGCGACAAACACAATCGGCAAGCACTAGTGCTGGCAATTCTCCTCCGGTAAGCACATAGTCCCCAATGGAGATTTCCTCTACCTGCAATTCCTCCAACACTCGCTCATCTACCCCTTCGTAATGGCCGCAAATCAGTACCAAGCGAGGCAGCTTGGAAAGTTCCACCGCCTTGGCTTGGGTCAAGGGCTTACCCTGCGGAGACAAATAGATAGCGTGGGGCGGTGCGGGATGCATGTCTTTCACCGTCATATAGCAATCGTAAATGGGTTGGGCTTGCATTACAACGCCCATACCACCGCCAAATGGCATATCGTCTACTTGTTTTTGCTTATTTTCGGTGTAATCCCGAATGTTATGGCAAGCAACGTCTATAATCCCCTTTTTCCAAGCACGACCAATGATACTTTCAGCCATGACCTGTTGACACATTTGGGGAAACAAGGTCAAAATGTCAATCCTCATCTTCAAAAATTCCTTTCAACGGGGTAATGAACACCTGTTGTTCGTCTATATTTACCTCATCCACCACTGACGGAACCGCGGGAATCAAATACTCTTTTTCATGCTTGGTGATATGCCACACGTCATTGGCACCGGTTTGGGAAACGTCGGTAATCTCGCCCAAAGGTTCCTTGGTTTGGGTATGGAAGACCTGACACCCCAACAAATCCACGATTAAATACTGTCCTTTTTTGAGTTTTAGGGCTTTGCGATCCAAATACAAAGTTTTGTTTCGCAAGGCTTCGGCTTGTTCCACCGTGTCGATTCCCTTGACCTTTAAAATGACCATTTGCTTATGGGCGCGGGCATTCACAATTTTTAGAGATTGCGCTCCTGCGGCATCTAAATACAACTGTTTATGAATAGTAAGATCTTCGGGGGTGTCGCACCAAGGTTGCACCCGCAATTCTCCCCGTACCCCATGGGTACCGGTAACGACCCCTGTTTCAATATATTGCTGTTTCATGGTATATAGTTCCTTTATTCTTCACGTTTTTTTCGACCCATTAAATTTTCCACCGCATCACGAGGGGAAGCGTTTTCATAACAAATGCGGTAACATTCGGTGGCAATAGGCATTTCCACCTGCAGACGCTTTGCCAACTCGGTTGCCGAAGCTACCGCAAAAAAGCCCTCTACGGTGCCCACCATATCCACGGCGGTTTTGGGGGCAATGCCTTTCCCAATCAATTCCCCCGCCCGATGGTTACGGGAATAAATACTGCCGCAGGTTACGATTAGGTCGCCAATGCCCGCCAACCCCAAAAAGGTTTCGGTTTTGGCACCCATGGCTTCGCCCAAACGAGCCATTTCGGCAATGCCTCGAGTCATGAGGGCCGCTTTGCAATTGTCCCCCATATTCAGCCCGTCGGAAATTCCCGCCGCCAAGGCGATCACGTTTTTCAGTGCACCGCCCAGTTCAACACCTATAATATCGGTATTTACGTACACCCGCAACGAGGGTTGCATAAACACGTCTTGCACCCAGCGCGCGGCATTTAAGTCTGCCGATGCGCTGACAATAGAGGTGGGCAACCCCCGTGCCACCTCTTCGGCATGGGTCGGTCCGGAAAAGGCCACCACCGAATGGGTGGGAA
>JAFYMD010000143.1 GCA_017556785.1 Clostridia bacterium
TGCATCGGGACCCATGGGGGAACCCTCGAATACCACTTCGGCAATCAGCGCAGTTCCGTCTTGTGCCAGATTTTTTACATACCATTTATCGTTGAGTTGCGGGCCGTACACCTCTAACAGCAACAAGCTTTTTTCGGCAAAAAAGGCCTCGTCATAACCATCGCCATATTCAGGATTGGTTTGCAAAAGTGCAGTCAAATCATTTTTTGTTTGGCATAAATACGCTTGGCCAAAATATGGGGCGATCTGTTCCGAGTTTTCAATCCAACGGGGCCAAGAGGTTCCCTCTTCTTCTTGAGACCAACCGCTAAAAGGAATGGGTTTTGCGGTGGTTTCGGCTGAAGCGGGCAAAGCGGTAAATAATAACAATAAAACAACTAGCAATACAGAAATTTGTTTTTTCATACGATCGACTCCCTTTATATGTATTTCACTTATTAAACGAAGGAAAACGGGATTTTACTCACCGATTTTTGAATTTTTTTTGTTTTTTATAGCGGTTATTTCAATTAAAGTATATTACAAAAACATTGGCTTGTCAATAAAATAACAAGACTTCTCTATTTTGCACAAATAATAATAATAATAATACAGCTTGCACAAAAAACTGGGGGATTGTGCAACCACAAAAAAGGTGGTATAATGATCTTATCTCTGTTGGGAGTGTGTGTTATGAGAAAATTGTTGGGTCTGATTCGCATGGCCTGTGACAAATACCATATGATCGAAGAGGGCGACCGCATTGCCGTGGGAGTGTCGGGGGGCAAAGATTCCCTTGCCCTGCTTGCGGGTATGAAAGAGTTGCAACGGTTTTACCCCAAACGGTTTGAACTGTTTGCGGTCATGGCTGACCCTTGTTTCGGAAAGCAACCCACCGACACCTCGGCATTGGAAGCTATGTGTAAAGAATGGGGCGTTCCCCTTACGGTCAAGCGCACCGAGTTATATGAGATCATTTTTGAAATTCGCAAAGAAACCAATCCTTGCAGTATGTGTGCCAAAATGCGCCGTGGAATTTTGCACGACACCGCCAAGGAACTGGGTTGCAACAAGGTGGCCTTGGGGCATACAGTGGACGATGCGGTGGAAACCTTTTACATGAATTTGTTTTCTTGCGGAAAAATCGGTTGTTTTCAGCCGGTAACGTATCTGTCAAGAAAAGACATTACCATGATTCGCCCCATGTTGTATGCCGAAGAAAAAGACTCCATTCGGGTGTGTGACAAGCTGAATCTGCCTATTATAGAAAGCAAATGCCCTGCCAACGAGCAAACCAACCGAGAAGACATGAAGCAGTTGGTGGCAGAGCTCAACCGCACCTATCCCAGGCTGATCAACAAAACCATTGGCGCTATGGAACGGCGGGAAATTGACGGATGGAAGGAATAATATTTTCATGATAAAAGGATTTTTCGGACATTTGGGTGTGGTAGGTCGTCACCGACGCATGGTGTTGCGACATTGCCGCAAAGCGGGAATTTTTTGGCAAGGAATACGGCACGATCTGTCCAAATATTCACCCTCGGAATTTTGGGCGGGGGTACGGTATTACCAAGGTAACCGCAGTCCCAACGAAAAAGAGCGGGAGCTCTATGGATATTCCTCTGCATGGTTGCACCACAAAGGGCGTAACCGCCACCATTTTGAATACTGGACCGACTACAACCCCAAAACCAAAAAGGTAGAACCGGTAGAAATGCCCTTGCAATACACCGCCGAAATGTTTTGCGATCGGGTTGCCGCTTCTAAAATTTACAACGGCAAAAATTACACCGACAAGTTTCCCCTTGCCTATTTTGAACGGGGCAACGTAACCCGACAAATCCACCCTGCCACCGCCCAACAACTGCACCATTGGTTGCAACTGTTGGCAACCGAGGGCGAAGCCGCCGCTTTTTCCCATATCCGCCGTGTATTAAAGGAGAAACAATCGTGAAAAAGCAATTGTGTTTTGTATTGACTGTTTTGCTGATGCTGTGCGGCTGTCAAGCCGCCGAGAAGGCGGTTACCAAAGAGTTGTTTGCCATGGACACGGTCATGCACTTGACCGCCTACACCCAAAACGATCAACCCTTAGCCCAAGCCGAAGCCGAAATCCGCAGGTTAGAGCAGCTACTGTCGGTGACCCTGCCTCAAAGCGACCTATACCGCCTAAACCATGCCGACGGTCAATGGGTGACGTTATCTGACGAAACGGTGTCCCTTGTCACCCTTGCCAAAACCTATGCCGACCAAACCCAAGGACGGTTTGACCCCACGGTATACCCTGCGGTCGCTGCTTGGGGATTTCTTGACAAACAATACACCCTACCTACCGAGGAACTGCTGACCGCATTGCAAAAATGCATTGACTACACCGCCATAGAAATTGACGGCAATCGGGTACGACTGCCAAAGGGTATGGGTATAGACCTTGGTGCCATTGCCAAAGGGTATGCCGCCGACCAAGTCAAAGCCGTGTTTGACCAAGCGGGCGTTTCGGGCATTTTGTCGCTGGGCGGCAACGTATTGACCATAGGACAAAAGCCAAACGGCCAACCTTTTTCGGTGGCAATTCAAGACCCCAAAAACGCCAATCAAA
Organism: Clostridia bacterium; assembly: GCA_017556785.1. GTDB lineage: Bacteria > Bacillota > Clostridia > Oscillospirales > Acutalibacteraceae > UMGS1484. The sequence goes on from JAFYMD010000143.1 coordinate 2,582, forward strand.
TCTTGGGTACCCTTACTTTAAACGGGGGGCAAGCCGCCGTTACCTCGGGGGATTACCAACGGTATTTTGAACAAAACGGCGTACGATACCACCATATTTTAGACCCCAAAACCGCCTCGCCTGCGGTGAGTGATTTAACCTCGGTTACGGTGATTGCCGATTCTGCCGCCGCTGCCGACGCTTATGCCACCGCTTTATTTATAGCAGGCAAAGACACCGCCTTGACCCTTGCCGAAACTTGGTCGATACAAGCAGTTTTGGTCACCAAAGAAAAACAAATCATTTGCACCCCAAAAATTGATTTTACCCTTACCCATGCCCAATACACCATAGAAACGCGGTGAAGATATGAACTATCGCATTGACAAAGCCCAAAGCCAAACCGCCTATTTACAACTCTACGCCCAACTGCGGCGAGATATTGTCAATGGGGTGTTTGCCTATGGCGAAAAACTGCCGTCGAAACGACTGTTGGCAGAAGAAACCGGCGTAAGTTTGATTACGGTAGAGCATACCTATGGGATTTTGTGCGAAGAAGGGTATGTGGAATCTCGCGAGCGCAAGGGGTATTTTGTTGCGTATCGTCGGGGCGAGGTTTTGCCGCTTGCCGAAAAAACCGTTTCTCTCGCCACCGAACGGTTGCCCTCGTTACCCAAAGGAGATTTTCCTTTTTCGGTGCTTGCCAAAGCTATGCGCCGTGTGGTAACGGTGTACGGCGAAGATTTGTTGCAAAAATCGCCCAATCACGGGGTTGCCCCCTTGCGAGAGGCAATTGCCCGTTACCTAAGTCGTAACAACGGCATAACCGCCCACCCCGAACAAATCGTAGTGGGTGCCGGTGCAGAATATTTATATGGTCTGATTTTGCAATTGTTGGGTCGCGAACAAATTTACGGGTTGGAAAACCCGGGCTATGAAAAAATTGGCAAAGTATACGAAGCGGGAGGCGGTATTTGCCGACTGCTTACCATGGGGCCCGACGGCATTGCCACCGAAGCCCTTTCAACCACCGACGCCACCTTGTTACACGTTACCCCTTTTCACAGTTACCCCAGCGGGATTACCGCCACCGCCTCGAAACGGCGGGAATATTTGGATTTTGTGGCACAACGCAAGGGCTTTTTAATCGAAGACAACTACGATTCGGAACTTACCCCCTCCAAAAAAAATGAAGAAACTCTGTTTGCGCTGGACAACGGCCAACGGGTGATATACCTCAACACCTTTTCTCACACCATAGCGCCCTCGGTACGGGTGGGGTACATGGTGTTACCCCAATCCCTTTTACCCTCGTTTCAAGAAAAATTGGGATTTTACTCTTGCACCGTCCCCTTGTTTGAACAGTTGTTGTTAACCGAATTGCTCAACAGCGGGGATTTTGAACGACACATAAACCGTGTGCGACGTGCCCGCAGAAAAACCCAAAAATAAACATCTGGTCTTATAAAAAGTTCTTTGTTTGGATATTTACCCAATACCAAAAACGAGTATAATGGGGTAAGAATTTAAAACAAGGAGCTTTTTTATGTCATATAAACGAATTTTAACCATACAAGATATTTCTTGTGTAGGGCAATGCTCACTTACGGTTGCTTTGCCTATTTTGTCTGCTTGCGGGGTTGAAACTTGCGTATTGCCCTCGGCGGTGCTTTCTACCCACACCGCAGGCTTTACCGGATACACCTTTCGGGATCTGACCGACGACATGCCCGCTATCAAAGACCATTGGGTCAAAGAAGGCATTGCCTTTGACGGCGTGTATACCGGATATCTCGGCAGTACCAAACAAATTGACTACGTAAAAGAAATCATTGCCGCCACCGCCCAAAACGGAGTTGCGATTATTGACCCCGCCATGGCAGACAACGGCAAACTTTATCCCGGCTTTGACGGCGAATTTGTAGAAGCCATGAAAACTCTGTGCGCCACCGCCGACTACTTATTACCCAACCTGACCGAGGCTTGTTTGCTTACCGACACCGAGTACAAAACCGACTATGATAAGGATTATATCGACGGTATTGTTAAAAAATTGCTTGCTCTCGGTGCCAAAACGGTAGTATTTACCGGCGTTTCGTTTAACGAGGGCAAAACCGGTGTGCTGGTTTGCTCAAAAGACAGCGAGCAATACTATGAACACGACCTATTGCCAAACGGTTGCCACGGCACAGGGGACGTATATGCTTCGGCATTTTCAGGCGCTCTTGTACGGGGCAAAACCCCTTACGATGCCGCCCGCATTGCCGCCGATTACACGGTGGAATGTATAAAAGAAACCGCAAAGTTAGACAACCACTGGTACGGTGCGGCGTTTGAACCCGCCCTTGGCAAGTTGATTGATTTGTTGCAATAATAAAACCCAAACCCGAGGAGAAAA
>JAFYMD010000144.1 GCA_017556785.1 Clostridia bacterium
GTGCCCCTCGCGGTCGCAAAAACTGCTTGGATCTGGGGGTCTGCCTGCGGGAAAGTATGCAAATTCCTCGGGGCGAACGGTATGAATTGTGCCGCTCGGTCCATGCCGAGGCCAATGCGATCATTAGTGCTTCTCGCAACGACATGATCGGTAGTGTGCTGTATTTGGTAGGACGAGACGCCGTAACCGGTGAACTGGTGGAAAATGCCTGCTCTTGCTCCATGTGCAAGCGGTTGATCATCAACGCCGGCATTGACAAGGTGATTGTCCGCAAGACGCCTACCCAATTTACGATTATCCACGTGCGGGATTGGATTTTTAACGACGAATCGCTGCAAGGCAAATTCGGATATTAATCGTCAACTGTTTTTCCCCGGAACTTGTTTTCCGGGGTTTTTGTTGCGAAAGGACGGCAAAGTGAGCGACCATGGCCAAATCAAAAGAAAAAGAAATCCGTACCAATGCCATGCGGATGTTGGACAAATTGAAGATCCCCTACAAGGTCAACACCTACGAGTGTGAGGAATTTATTGATGCTATTCATATTTCCGACATGTTGGGGCAACCTTACGAAACGGTGTTCAAAACCTTGGTAACGGTGGGGAAATCGGGGGAGCACTACGTGTTTGTGATTCCCATTCATAAAGAACTGAACATGAAACAGGCGGCGCGTTGTGTGGGGGAAAAAGACCTGCAACTGTTGCCCACTCGGTTGTTGCTTGCCACTACGGGATATATTCGGGGTGGGTGCACCGCAATCGGGATGAAAAAAGCCTTTCCCACCGTGATCGACGAGTCGGCGGCTACGCTAGCCAAAATGATCGTCAGCGGTGGGCGTATCGGTTCGCAGATCGTGTTGGCGCCCGCCGATTTTATTCGGGCGGTAAACGGTCGATTTGAAGCGGTATGTGCTTGACAGGATCGTTGCCTTTGTGTTATACTGATTCGTACGAATAGGAGGGGTTTTGCATGGATGAACAACGCAATATGACCCAAGATGAATTGTTAGAGGCCGCCGAACAGGCGTTTCACCAAACCTACGGTGCTATGGAAGCAAACGAGATCACCAAACAGGTGGGCACCGTAACCAAAAAAGAAGAAACTGTGCCCGCCCCGGAGGAAGTCTCCGCCCAGGAGCAACCTGCCGAGGCAGTAGCCGAAGAACAACCGCAATCGGTGGATCAGGCAGACCAACAACCCACCGAAGAACAACCCACCGAAGAACAACCCAAAAAGGCCCTTTCCACCAACGGTATGGCGATCGGGTTGGCGGTCGGTTTGGTGGTCGGCGGTGCCGTAGGGATCATTTCCACCGTGGTGGCACCTTGCTTGATTGTGGGGTTGCTGGGCGGTACTTTGATTGGGTTGGTGTTGGATCTGAAAAAAGATCATGCCGTGGAAACTGAAGCCAAGGAAGACACCACCGCCGAATTTGACAATGACAATTCGGAAGAAGACCCCGACCACACCCCGGAAGACCCTGACCAGATTTTAAACGAGGAGAACCCCTATGAATAACTATTTATTTACCTCCGAATCGGTAACCGAAGGACATCCCGACAAGGTTTGCGACCAAATTTCGGACGGTATTTTAGACGCAATTTTGGCGAAAGACCCCAAAGCACGGGTGGCTTGCGAAACCTTTTGTACCACCGGTAGCGTGGTGATCATGGGCGAAATCACTACCACCGCCCAACCCGACTATGCCGCCATTGCACGGCAGGTGATCAACGAGATTGGCTATGATCGTCCCGAAATGGGATTTGACGGCAACACCTGCGGGGTCATGACCGCCATAGACAAGCAATCGCCCGACATTGCCATGGGGGTAGACAATTCCCTGGAATTAAAGGCGGGACAAGCCGACGAACTGAACCAACACGGGGCAGGCGACCAAGGTATGATGTTTGGCTACGCTTGCAACGAGACGGCTTCGTACATGCCCTTGTCTGCCGCGTTGGCACACGCGTTGTCCAAACGGCTGGCGCAGGTGCGGAAATTGGGATTGGTGGATTATTTGCGCCCCGACGGAAAATCTCAGGTTACGGTTGAGTACGTAGACGGGAAACCCGCGCGGGTAGACTGTGTGGTGGTTTCCACCCAACACAACCCCGACGTGACCTTGGAGCAAATTCGTGCGGATATGATGGAATTGGTGATTCGTCCCACCATCCCCGCCCATTTGATCGACGACAACACCACCTATTTTATCAACCCCACCGGCAACTTTGTGGTGGGCGGTCCTGCGGGGGACACCGGTTTGACCGGTCGCAAGATCATAGTGGACACCTACGGCGGGGCGGCTCGTCACGGCGGCGGTGCTTTTTCGGGGAAAGACCCCACCAAGGTAGACCGCTCGGCGGCTTATGCGGCACGCTGGGTTGCCAAAAACGTGGTGGCGGCAGGCTTGGCAGACAAATGCGAAGTACAGCTTGCTTATGCCATAGGGGTGGCAAAGCCGGTTTCGGTTATGGTGGACACCTTTGGTACCGCCAAGGTAGCAGAAGAAGCGATCGTGGCGGCGGTCAACAAGGTGTTTGACCTGCGCCCCGAAGCGATCATTCGCAGTTTGGATCTCCGCAAGCCGGGGTACCGTCAAATTGCCGCTTACGGACATTTTGGACGAGACGATCTGAACCTGACTTGGGAACAAACCAACAAGGTAGAAGAATTAAAAGCCGCGCTGTAAAGCGATGTATTAACGAGCATTTTGACGACGGTAGGGCGAAAATCCGCCTTCATAAATCGTGGTTCAAGTCACCATGCTTTGGCTAACGCGATTGAAAAAAAGAACCTTTGGTACTACCAAGGGTTCTTTTTTTATGTGTTATTCGGTTGTTTGGTTTATGAAACCAAGGGGTTGCCGATTCTCTTGTTGTTCCTTAGCCAAAACGCAACGCAACCCCTTTGGTGAACCAAAGGGGTTGACGGGTTTTAAGGGTTTTCGATTATTTCACCAGACCGGCAATTTGTTGCAACAGGGCATCTACCGCGGGAGAGGTGACCACCGTACTGCCCATGCCGTTTAAGCTCATGTAGTACCGACGGTCGGTATAGGGGGACAAGCGAAGTACGTCGGTTTGATTGAACTTTTCGTAGGTCAAGGTTACCGTAACGGTGGGGGTGGCGGCATCCTTGCCGTCGGTCACGTTGGCAAACACGTTCAGGCTCAGCAATTGGAAGTACATATCGCGGAAGGCCTCGGTGTCGACCACAGCACCCTTGCTGTTTACTACCTTCAGGGAGTTGTTCCCGGTAGCATCCACCCCGTGGGTCAAGGTGTAGGTCTCGTTGACCCCGTTGGCGGTTTGAATTTTCACGGTTTTCACGTCGGTGATGTTGCAGGAATAAATGGTATTGCTGGCAAAATCCGCTTGGTTCATGCCAACGAATTTCAAATCGGCTACGTCAACGGCAAACAAAGAGGGATTTCCCTTTACCATGACCGCATAGGCTTCTTTGTCTTCGTCCAAGGAGATCTTTTTGCCGATGTTCAGCAAATATTCCTTGTTTTTCACCACGTACCGCACCGTGCAGGCGGGGTTGTCTAACCCATGCTCGGTGATTTGTGCGGCGGTAGGCTTCATGGCAATGGCTTTGAAGGCAGTCAAGCCGTTGGCCACGGGACCCAGCAAGGTGTCCATAGCGTCTAAGTCCACGTTTTGGGTAATGGGCGAGGTCATAAGGTAAATGCTGTCGTACCCCGGTTTGTCCTCGTCCACCATTTTGAATTCAAAGGGCTTGGCATAATTGGTACCGCTCATGGTCAATTGGTCAAAGCGAGAAAGTGCACCCGAAATAAAGTAGGGGTCTTCGATCATTTCTCCTTGATCGGTAAAGGTTTCTTCGTCTTGGGGAACCTGCTCTACAATGTTGCAATCCACAAAGTAGTTCACGTCTTTCAGCAAAAAGACCACGGCTTCTTTGGGGACGATATAAATACTGCGGTTGACGGGGAGTTGATTGTCCTCGTACCCGTAGCACACAAAGTAACCGCTACCGTTGGGTACCTTGTCCCCTATGATCAAGGTTTTGACCAAACCGTCCTTATAGGTGACGGTCAGGCGGGTGACGGATTTGTCTAGTCCGCATTCCCGGTAGTAGCTTATGGTGTTGTTGGGAACGGTAATACCGCCGTCGTTGACGTACACCTCGGTAAAGGGCAATCCCAAAAAGTCACCGGTCAAAAAGCCAATGGTAGAGGAGTTAAAGGTTACGCCCGAAATGTCTTTGTCCTTGACCTCGGTAATGTTCCACAGCAGGGAATCTACCTCTACGTATTCCCCGGAGGCGGGGTCGTAGGTTTCTTCCTTACCGGTGTAGGTGGTTATGGTGAAACTGTCAGAGGGGTTTTGCACCTGAATGGAGTCCACTTTTTCTATGTCCTTTTCCCCTTGGGCGGTGGTGGGATCGGTTTGATCCAACACCAATTCTTTTTCCTCTTCTTGTTGGGAGTCGGAAGAAGTGTCCGACGTGCCGGGGTCTTGGCTTTCTTCGGGATCGTCAAGACGGAAATGGTTGGCGATCACCGCACCGAAAATGCAACAAGTACACAGCACCGCCGCCATGACCAAATACCACACGTAGCGGTTGGTGATATGGCCGGGTTCTTTTTGCTTGACTTGGTATTTTTCGTCCAACTCGTCAAAGATACTGGGAGCGGCTTGGTCTTTTTCTTTGGTTTTGGGCTCGTTTGTTTGATTGTTCTTTTCCATTAGCGACGTTTCCTCTTAATCCAAATAATCAAGCTGATGGCAAACAGCGAGACGGGTACGATCAACATAAATACCCAAGTAACCACCGAAGCGGTGTTTTTGTTTTGAATTTCGGCATAGAAGCTTTGGGTGTTGATTACCTTGTCTTCTATGGTGACCGCAACCCCTTCGTCTTGTCCCGACAGATCGTTGAACAAGTTGAGGGTAAAGGTGGAGTTGTAGTATGCGGTAGAGGTCAAAATATCTTCACCCATGGCGGGGTCGACCCCGAAGAAGGGCATACCCGAAATGGCGATCACGTTGGATTCCACCGGTTCGGCGGTGGAGGATGCCAGATATTGATAGGTGGATTTGATTGCCAGATCAAACTGACCCTTGTAGGGGGAGGTTTCGGGATCCCAATCTTCCACCACTTCTTCGGTAATGGGTTTGCCGTACCAATTGTCCGAGGTGGTCAACAGTTTGGTGGTGGTATAGCCGTTTAAGCTGTTGAAGGAGGTACGCATCAGCCGATAAACCGTGGGAGCAAAGAATTCTTTTTCTTTGTCCATGTCGGCGGTATAGTCCGAATCGGCAGGCTCGGCAATGGTCAGGTCGGTGGCATAGTCCTTGTCAAAGGCGACGGCAGGCAAGACTTCAATGCCCCATTCTGCCAAAAATTCTTCTACGTTGGGCAACACCGGTTGGTCGGTGGAGGCCAAATAGATCAAATTGCGACCGTATTTGCCGTCGTTTTTCAAGAATTGATCAATTGCGTCAATTTCGGCTTTGGACAGGTCCTTTTGGGGAGCGGGAATGATCAAAAACTGTGCGGTTTCGGAAATTTCGGCATTGTTCAAGGTTTTGACGGTGGTAAAGGTGTAGTTGTTTTTCTTCAGGAATTTTTCCAACGAGGGCATTTCCAAAGCGGCAAATTGTGCCATAATGTTGGCAGTATCTTCCGAAACACCGTTGTCCAGCACCACCACTTCCACCGATTTGTCACGGGTGGCAATGTACAGCGCCGACACCATGCTGTTGACCAGGCGAGAGCCGGTAATGTCGCTGGCAGACATGGTGCCTTGGCTGGCATAGTAAATGTCTTGGTTGTCTTGGGTGGTGAACAGGTCGGTGATGGGAAGCACTTGGTACCGTTCGTATTCCATTCCCTCAGGGGTGGTGTGTTTGCAAGCGACGATAATATCACCGTATTGCAGTTCTTCACTACTGAACCGTTGGGTTACGGGAGAGGCTTCGGAAGGGGAGTTCAGGTTAATGAAATCCACCGAAATGTTGCTGTTGGTGGCGGTAAAGGATTCGGCAAACATGGCCACCTGACGGGCATATTTAATGGTGCTGTCGGAAAAGGTACCGTAATAGTAGTCGGCCAAACTCAGTTTTTGCACCATGGCGCTGGCAAAGGCGCCGTTTTCAAAATCGTCGCGAGAAGCGCATACGAAAATTTCGGTAGGTTGGTCAATGCCTTGCACAAAGGAGAGATATTCTCCTTCTAAGTTGGCGGTATAATCCTTGTCGGCGGTCAAGTCCACGTTTAAGGGATAATGTTGTTCGATTACGGTCATGACCACGTTCAAGGCAACGATTGCGGCAATCACCACCACGGTGATGGCCAAAGACAAACTGCCTTTGCGGAAGGCACGGGATGAAAAGTAAGATTGTTTTTTCATGATAGTGTCCTCCTTCCTGTTATGCGTAACGCTTACGGTCCAAAACGGCGATGGTCAGCACCACAAAGATCATGCCAATGCTGACAAAGAAAAAGATGTCGCCGTAGTTGAGTACCCCGGTGGTAAAGCCGGCATAGCGTTCGGAAAAAGACAGCCACAGCAGAGATTCGCGGGCGGTGTTGTAAAACCAGTTGGATTCGGGAATTTGGTTTGCCAAGGTGCTGAGCAAGGAAAAACCAAAGCTCAAGCCCAAGGTGCACACCGCCGAAACCACTTGGCTTTCGGTCAGGGCAGAAATAAACAGACCCAAGGCAATCAGGGCAAAGCCAAACAGGAACATACCCAGCAGGTAGCCGATAAAGACCATCCAGTCTACCGAAGCCCCTTCGGGCATGACCGAAGAAATGATCATTTGATATACCACCATAATGCCCATGGCGGTGGCATACACGGTAATGGCGGCAAACAATTTGCCAAGCACCACCGAAATCAGTCGAACCGGTGCGGTCAACAGCAATTGGTCGGTTTTTTGCCGTTTGTCTTCGCTGAACAAGCGCATGGTCAGCAAGGGGGCGATGATCAACACGAAAATAAACATGGAATCAAACACCGCCGACAGGTCGGGGACCCCTTGTTCAAACAGGTCGCTGAAAAACCAGCCGGAGAAGAAATAGAAAATGATTAAAATGGTATAACCGATGGGGGAGGTAAAATAAGCTTTTAATTCCCGTTTGTAAATGGCACTCATGCGTCTTGTTCCTCCTGTTGTTCGGTTTGGGGTTCTGCTTGGTCGTCATCCGCTTGCCAAGCGGTGTTGTTGGCGGCCTTGGCCTCGCGGTGAATGTCCAGCAGGGCGGGGTCTTGGTCGACCATGTGCATGTAAATGTCTTCCAAGGACATTTGTTTGGTGTACAGTTCCAAAATCGGCCAACGTTTTGCTATGGCACGCTCGGCAACCGCACCCGAAATGTCGGTGCCCGCGGCGGGCTCGACCTTAAATACGGTGGAATTGGTGTGAATGGCGGCTACCTGCACGTCAACGACACCGGGAATGGATTCCAACATTTTTTTGGCTTCCCGGGGAGGTGCAACAATCCGCACCATGACCATGCGGTCGTCGGAAAGATTGGCAGACAAACGGTCGGCGGTGTCGTCGGCAATTTGGTAGCCTTGGTTAATGATGATAATGCGTTCACACACCGATTGAATCTCGGACAAAATGTGAGAACTGAGAATCACCGTATGGTTGCGACCCAATTGAGCGATCAGGTTGCGGATTTCTACGATTTGCTTGGGGTCCAGACCTACGGTGGGTTCGTCTAAAATCAGTACCTTGGGGTTGCCGATCAGGGCTTGGGCAATGCCCACCCGTTGCTTATACCCCTTTGACAGGTTGCGGATTAAGCGGTTGTACACGTGGTCGATCTTGATCAGTTGTACGATTTCTTTTAAGTGGGGGCCCCGAGGCAATTTGGTCTTTTTCAGGTCGTAGACCAAGTTTAAGTATTCCTTGACCGTCATGTCCAAATACAAGGGGGGGTGTTCGGGCAAATAGCCGATCTGCCGTTTGGCTTCGTAGGGTTGCTCCAACACGTCATATCCGTTAACCGAAACGCTGCCCGAGGTGGCAGACAGGTAACCGGTAATGATGTTCATGGTGGTGGATTTCCCCGCACCGTTGGGTCCCAAGAAACCAACGATCTCGTTGTCGTTGATGGTAAAGCTAATGTCTTTTACGGCAAAGTGCTTGCCATAGGCTTTGACAAGGTTTTTTACCTCTATCATTGGTGAGTCCTCCATTTTAATCATGGTAATATACTGTGGTGGTTTCCACAAAAATCCAAAATAAATTATACACTATTGTGTGCCAAAAGAAAAGAGTTTTTTCAAAGAATTTACAATTTGTTTACAAATTATGAGGTCGGGCAAAAAAAGTTGGTTTTTTTCGGCGGGAGGCATTGCAAAATGAAGGGGAATTTGTTATAATAAATCGAAAAACATGAAAAAACGTAGGAGGGTTTCTGTTATGAAAAAACCAAAGTGGCTTGGGGAATTAAAAGAATTTGCAACTCGCGGCAGCGTGATCGACATGGCTGTCGGTATTATGATCGGCGGTGCGTTTAAGGCCATCGTGGATTCCTTGGTCAACGACATTATTTCTCCCTTAATGGGTCTGCTGTTGGGCGAACGGTTCAGCAGCTTGGCATTTAAAGTCAACGGGGTTGCGGTAACCTATGGTGCTTTTATTACCGCCGTGATCAACTTCCTCATTATGGTTGTGGTGATTTTCTTTATCATTAAGTTTATCAACACCTTGTCACGCATTGGTCGTCGCAAAAAAGAAGAAGCACCCGCCGCACCTACCACCAAGGTTTGTCCTTATTGCCGCAGTGAGATTGCCATAGAAGCGACACGGTGTCCTCATTGCACCAGCCAAGTGGAATAGGGTCGCATTTTGACGTAGAACAAAAGCGAGAAATTTTATATGTATTTAGCCAAGCACTTCGGGCAATCCGAGGTGCTTTGTTTATGCAACCAAGGTTGCCAATTTTCTTGCCTCTCTTGTGCAAAGGGAGGTGGATTTTTGCTTTAGCAAAAAGACGGAGGGATTGTGGAGCCAACCTCGCTTGCAGGAATTACGGATTGCCACCACGTCGGAACAAGGGGTTACGGATTGCCACGGAGGAGCGGACAAGACGCTCCTCCTCGCAATGACAGTATCGAGAAATGGAATTGCAATAAAATAAAATAAAGTAAAGGTTTTCACTTAAACAATCTTACGGTATTTCGCAACCAACCTTACCCAACTAACGTCATTGCGAGCCGAAGGCGTGGCAATCCGTAATTCCCTTTCGGGCGGATGTGGGCATCCGCCCCTACGGGCAAAACCGTAGGTTTTGACTGAGGGAGAGACTCTTTTATCACCCCGCGTAGGGGACGATGCCCACATCGTCCCGCACCCATTCCAAAAGGCAATGCCTCTTGACAAAATCCCAAAAAAGAAATATAATGAAGCAAATGAAAAAGGAGCTGATTCACATGAAAAAACCCGTAGCAGAACAAGTTGCGGAATTGACCCCGGAACAACAAGAAAAAATGTACCGCGTAGGCAAGATTGCCTGGCTGATTGAACTGTTAGCGGCCGCTCCCTTTGTGGTGGTGGGCGTGTCGTTGATTTTCTATGGCGTTTTCCTTTCAACCGGGTTGTACCCGGATTGGGATGCCGTCGATCAAGCCATGTTGTTTGGCGGAATCGCCTCTTTTATTGGCGTTGTGATTGCAGTTGTTTGTTTGGTGGTTGTTAAGGTACAATGTCCCTATTACAGCGACTCCAAATGGTGGTATATCAGAAAAATGCGCAAGCAAAAATAAGCAAGAATAAGTCGAAACGGACACGAAGAACTTTTCTTCGTGTCCGTTTTTCTATGGGTGAGGGTTACCACAATGCCCGCAAAAGGCGGCATCGTGCTCTACGATCTTTTCACAACGAGGACAAAGTTTGGTGGGTGTAGTAGTCGGCATAAGGATTGCCGGAGTAGCGTTTTCTGCTTTTGATTGGTGGAGATCTTGTTCGGAGGAAGGCGGTTGTTTAGAAGATGGGGCAACTGCTTTCTTTTTGCGGATCACCACCACGATCAACACAACTACCGACAAACAGGCTGCGGCTGTTGCAATTCCCACAATGAGCCAGAATTGGGTGGGGTATACCGTGTTGTCGGAAGATTCTATTTGCGTCTGGGGTTTGGGTGGCGATTCGGATTGAGTAGGGTAGATATACGGGTAAAGATGATCGGAAAACCCTATGTTTTCTTGATCAGAATTCAGGATCGTATGGTTTTCGTAGGAATCAACTTTACTTGTTTCGGAAAAAGCAATAAGTCTGCCGAAACATAATATAAAACATAGTGCAAAGGTAAGACAAAATAACGTTTTTTTCATATTTGTTTCTCCTTTGAAAAAGTTTTTGATTTAGAAGCCGAAATGATGCTGATCTCTGCTATTGTCCCAATCGCCCCAATGCTCACATTTCCTTCGGCAGGGTGACCAGGCCTTGTTCCACCAATTTCTGCAGGCTCATTAAAATGCCCAGTTTTGCGTGGGCCCAGGTCAGACCCCCTTGGAAATACACCGCATAGGGCTCCCGAATGGGGCCGTCGGCCGACAGTTCGATCGACGAGCCTTGCACAAAGGCGCCTGCCGCCATGACCACGTCGCAATTGTACCCGGGAATGGGGTA
>JAFYMD010000145.1 GCA_017556785.1 Clostridia bacterium
CACGCGCTATTACGACTACGTAATTCCCACAAGCAAAGTATTGGATCTTGTCAACGGCGCTCTCAACACCAATTACGAATACAACTCCTTTGATATTTCGGCATCTACCTCTCTGAACTCCGGCTATTCTACCAGCAACATTGGTATGGCTTCGGTAAACACGACCATTGCTTATCGGCAAAGAAACACCGCCTCGCAAACCGCTCGATACATCCGTATCATTCCCAATAACGGTTCAGCAAGCAGTACGTCTTTCAACTTTTTCACCGTAACCTATACATATCCGGACGGAAGTACCACTTCTCAAGTCGTACGTTCCGGAACCACCATTACGTTGCCTTCCGGTAATTACGAGTGGAAAAGCGGCAATAAAACCTACGCTGCAGGGGAAGCGGTTACCATAACCGCTAAAACCAATTTTTCCGGGACAAGCATTGGTCCCGTCACATACGTCAACATAAACTACAATTTAAACTTCCCCACGGTAAGTGGTGTAACGGTTAGTACCAAACCAACGATAGCAGGTATGTCAACCACTACAGTTACCGACGGTTTTTCCGAAAACACGTCTGCTGTTATTCGCAACGTCTCCGAACACAGCGTAAAAGGCAAGGTCAACAACAACTCGACAGGTCTTTCACGGGTGATCCAGTTCAAAGGTTGGAAAGTCGGAACAACCAATGTTGTTTTGCAACCCAACACAACGCTGGTATGGGAAGAATTGCTACAATATGCTACCGGAGGCAGCATAAATCTAACAGCCATATGGGAAACCGAAGCACTACGTACTGCCACCTTTTTTATTCGATTCGACTCGGTCGCTGTTGATACTGACGGCAACATCACCGGTCAAGACCAAAACAAATACACTAACGAGCTTTTTTCCGCCTACATTGGCGGTATTGATCCAACCCTCGACGTAAACACCCTGCACAATCGTTACCATATTGCCGACACCACGTCTGACAACTCTTATGGCGCCGACCAAGAAATTCGAGCTTTGTACGGTGAAAAGGAAAATGGCGTTTGGTTGACCGCCTTCCCTTCCGATGATTATATTTTTGAAAGTTTGGTGCAATATGCCAAAACGGGTTATTTGTCGGTTGGTGGTGTTCCGGTAAAAGCCGAAGACCTAAACAACCGAGAATATGCAATCCGATGGTACGTATTTAAAGCGCAGAGCGACGCCTGGCATATTGACGGTAAATTGGTGAAAAAAGAAGGGTTAATACACGTTTACAAAACCTTTGCCGGTAACAAGGCATTAATAGCCGAAGCCAAAACCGACTTTTATATTGATGCAACCGATGTATCGGCCGGTACCAATACCGTACTAAACCTAAATAACCACACCACGTACGATCCCGCAACGGACACGTATATGTGGGAAATCACAAACGTTGATTACGGTGAATTATGGGAGATTACCGAGCATCCGCACAAATTCAGCCAACCCGATGTGCAATTTAGCGTTTACTCTGAGTATACCGTTATGGATGCTCACGGTGACCAATCAATAACGGGGACCGGTACGTCCTTAACCGTTAGTGGCATGACATATGCTTTAGACGAAGGTACCGATGAGGTTTTGCGTGCTGAATTCACCAATATTTACAACAAAAGCAACTCGATTATCATCAAAAAACAAGATGCTTTGACCGGTGTTTCTATTGGTGGTGCCACCTTTCGACTGTTGCAAAACGGGAAACCGCTCAAATTCAACTATAACACTACGACCAACAGCTATGAATACGCCCCGGAAACCGGCACCCATACTGTGCTGAGCGGAACGGCAAACGGGTACTTTGAAATTTCGATTGAAAATTTCAGCTACGACCTTGGCGATATCGTTGTGCAAGAGGTCACCGCTCCCACCGGCTACTCGCCTATCGGTAATATAGAAATAGGATATACCAATGACCAAAAGACGATTGGTATTTTGAGCGGGAACAGCGAGATGATAAAATACTTCAACGGTATTCTCATTGTCGGCAACAGTACCGATATTTTGTCGGTAACCGCTAAAAAAACCTGGGACTGCCCCGAAAACGAGTGGCAACCGGTAACGATTCAATTGCTGGCAAACGGTAAACTGGTTACCACCGTGATTGCAGGGGTTGAACCGCAAATTGTTTTGAGTGCTGACAACAATTGGCAACACACCTGGCAACATTTACCGATTTACGTAAACGGTGAAAAAATCATTTGGTCGATCAAAGAAACGGCCATCGGTTCTGAGTCGGCAAAAGCCGACGGTTCATTTGTTAACTGGCTGGCTTCTTACGGTATACCGATTCAAAGTACAGGGGCAGACGGAAACCCAAACGTGTTACTAACCGTCACCAATACAACCAAGCGTGTTATGCTTCGTCTAACGAAAACAGATTTAAGTAAAAGCGCTTTGCTGAGTGGAGCAACCTTTTTACTGGAAGCGGTTGACGAAAACGGCAACCTGTTAGCCAACGAAATTACCAAAACTGCCACAACAGGTACCGCAGGCACGTTGATTTTCGACAACTTAAAATGCGGGATTCGTTATCGCCTAACCGAGCAATCTCCGCCTGACGGATATTTAAAGCTTTCGGAGTACATATATTTCACGATCCAAGAAAACGGTACGGTAGTTGTAGAAGAAAACTATTTTGCTGAAGCCGGCAATACCGCCTATAATATGGTCGTTCGAAATGCGGAAGCTGTTCCCCTACCGGAATCCGGTAGCATTGGAACCGATATGTTTTATGCCTATGGACTATTTCTGATTGTAATAGCCGCCGGCATCTACATATATCACCTCTATAAAAGGAGGTGCCACAATTAACATCTGCTTTCAAAAAACAAAAAATATTATTAGAAAAGGAGTTTTTCAAATGAAAGCAATCAAAAGAACCCTGGCAATCCTTACCTGTCTCTGCTTGATTTTAGGCTGTGTTTCTATCTCAGCCGTAGCAGAGCCCACCGGCAGCATCACCATTCAAAACCCCTCCCACTCCGATGCTACCGTTAGTGGCAAAACCTTTAACGTATATAAAGTGTTTAACGCCACTACCTCGGGAACCAGCACCTCGTACAGTTGGTATGAAGATGCCAACGGCCAAATTCCGTTTTATGATTTCTTCTATGGCCCTAACGGTGTAGTAGAACAAAACAAAGAAAACGGTAACGTAATGGGTGCTGTAAACTACGTAACCCATATTCAAGAAAATCAAGGGAACCTTGCATTGTCTCAATTGGCAGAATCGTTGCACACTTATATTGAAAACGCCAATGCCCAAACCGTGACAATCCCCACCATTATTCCTCCTGTCGTTGTAGGGTCGAACGAAAGTTCTGTTAAAATCCCCGATTTGGAATATGGCTACTATTTGGTATACGATAATACTGACTTGTCCAGCAATGCAAGCGCTGTACGTTCGGCAGTTATGTTGACCACCGTTAACAAAGATGCGGTGGTAACCTTGAAAGCCAACCGCCCTGAAATCGATAAAACCGTTTTGGAAAATGACGGCGTAACTTACGGTAAAGGTACTTCTGCTATGATTGGCGACGACGTAACCTTTAAAATCGAAACCTACGCTCCCAGTCATACCATGTATACTACCTACAACTACTATATTGAAGATACCCTTCCTGCCGGCATTACCTTAAATGCAGACACGATCAAAGTTTACATAAATGATACCACGGAACTGTCCGACGGTACCGACTACGAATTAACCGTCAACGGCACCGACGGCTTCAAAGTCGATTTTACGATTGCAATCGACGAATATGCAATCGGAGATAAATTGTCCATTGTTTACGGTGCTCACGTTACCAATGGCATTGCCGCACAAGCTGCAAACGTTAATACTGCAACCTTGTACTACAGCAACGACCCCACCAATGAAACCTCGGTTGGTCACACTTCCTCTACCGCAAACGTATACTCCTATCAATTTGTATTCACCAAATTTGCACAAGATACCAACAAAGTATTTATGAACAAACGCTTGATTGGCGCGGAATTCCAACTGTATGAAGTAATTGGCAACACCAAAAAACTGCTCAACTTCACCACCAAACAAGCAACCAATGCCGACGGCGTAGCCTTTACCAAATACATTGTTTCCGAAACTGCAGGTGAAGGCACTATCAACACCTTAAAAGTGCATGAGACCGGCGACGAAACCATCAATTTGACCGACCTGAACTATGGTGGTCATCGCGGTGACGTATTTATTTTCGGCCTTTCTGAAGGGACTTATGAATTGGTGGAAACCAAAGCTCCCGACGGTTACATTTTACCGGACTCTCCCTTTGTCATTACCATTACCGATGAAATTGGCGTTATGGGTTCTGTTGGTACCTTGTCTGTTAGCGGTACTCACAGCGGCTCCGGTAGCATCGTAAACGCTAACGGCCGTGCGGAACAAATTTTGACCGTATGGGCTGACATCACCAATGCTCCCGGTTCTGCACTTCCCGAAACCGGTGGTATGGGTACCACCCTCTTTACCGTTCTCGGTATTGTTCTCATGGCAGGTGCTCTTGCTTTTTTTACTTCAAGAAAAAGAAGTAGTGTGGCATAACAGAAATAATCGCTTTTAACGGAGCGACTGTATCTTTTAAGCCACCCCGAAAAGCTATTTCTTTTTCTGTCCTAACCACAAAATCATGAAAGAAGGGAAAGACTTATGAAGAAGCATTTACCAACTATTATTGTAGTTGTAATATTTCTCTGCGGTCTTTCCCTCTTTCTTTATCCTACCATCAGCAATTTATACAATCAATATTTAAACGATCAACTCATTGGCGACTATAAAGACTCCCTCGCCGCCATTGCCCCCGAAAAAATTGACCAAGCCATGACAAATGCGCTTGCCTTTAACCAAAATCGCTATAATCCGGATAAACTAAAGGAACTTGGTTTAACCTATGAAAACACCTTAAATGCCACGAACAACGGTGTAATGGGCTATGTTGAAATTCCCAAAATAAGTGTGTCGCTTATTATATATCACACCATTGACGAAGAAGTATTACAAAAAGGGATTGGACACGTGCCTGAATCGCATCTTCCTGTTGGTGGGGAAAATACCCATTGCGTATTAGCGGGACACACAGGGCTACCCTCGGCAAAACTGCTGACCAATATTGATCACTTACAAATCGGTGATCGCTTTTACATTCATGTGTTAAACGAGGTTCTCGAGTATAAAATCGACGATATTTCCGTTGTAGAACCGGATGAAGTATCGAAATTAAACGTAATTAGCGGTAAAGATTGTGTTACACTGGTTACCTGCACTCCTTATGGCGTCAATTCGCACCGCTTATTGGTGCGTGGTGCGCGAGTTGACGGCGCAGACTTGTCAGCGCGTGAAGATGCAATTGATAATGAACTGCTGGATATAGACATTAAATTACTGCTAACCTTCTCACTAATCGGCTTATTTATTATCTTTTTAGCTGTAAGAAAACTGCTGAAAATCAAAAAAAGAAAAAGAGAAAAAACGAAACCGGAATCAAACCCAACAGCAATATCTGAAAGCGAGCATTCCCATGAAGAAGATTCTTAACCCCCTTATATTCGTTATAACCATATGTTTCTTGGCGACTCTTTGGATTTTCCCTTGTTCCGCAGCAACCGACACAGGAAGTTTGAACGTAACATGAGAGGACAAGGACAAAAACAAAATCAGCAACACAACCATATTCCTTTGCCAAATTGCCGAGTTAAACAACACCGGCTACTTCCCTACTGCCGCTTTTGAAAACTCGGGAATTTCAATCGCAGGGGTCATTAATAAGCCCAACCAAACAACGGCTGATGCAATTGCCAAGTATATCAAAGAAAACAACATACCAACGCTGTCAGAAACGGCAGTAGACGGTAAGGTTGCATTTCCTGATTTGTCTTTGGGAATTTGGTTGGTATTTGGCGAAGAAAACGGACAGTATTCTTTTAATCCCTATATCATTTTTTTACCGTATGAATCGGGTGGTAAATTATTTTACGAAATTAACTCGTTTCCAAAATTGGAAATTAACACCAACGTCGTTAACATTTACGTGGTAAAAAAATGGGATGATAAAAACAATGCCGCAAAAAAACGTCCGGAATCAATCGTGGTAGATTTACTGGACGGCGACACGGTCATTTCTTCCACCGAATTAAACGAACAAAACGGTTGGTCACACACCTTTCCTCTTTGCCCCAAAAACGGAAATTACACTGTACGTGAAAATCCAATTACCGATTACAAGGCGACTTATAGCGGAGACGCATCTAACGGCTTTATCATAACCAACACCTACACCGGAGAGAAACTCCCCCAAACCGGTCAATATTGGTGGCCTATTGCCCTAATTGCAATAGCAGGTCTTGGGTTTGTTCTGCTTGGAATATATGAAATGGGAGCAAAGAAGCATGGCAAAAAATAAAGGTGTTGTCTTTCTTTTGCTCGGTTGCATGTTACTGTTGGTGGCAGGTGGCTGGTATATCTACAATATGGTAGAGGATCACTCAGCGGGCCAAAAATCAGCGGAAATTTTAAAAAAAATGAACGACCTATACGATTCCCCCACGCAAGTAGATGAAAGCACCGCGGTGATCATGGTTGATGGCGAGGCTTTTTGCGGTCGAATCAAAATTTCAAAACTCGGTATAGAGTTACCGATATACGATGAATGGAATTACACCAAACTCAAAACCGCTCCCTGCCGATATGCCGGTGGTATTACCACCAACAATATGATTATTGCTGCCCACAACTATAAAAGCCATTTCGGATCGTTAGGCGACCTGGAATTCGGTGACGAAATTCAATTTATCGACGCTTACCGCAACGTACACCTGTACCAAGTTTGCGAAATCACCACCTTAGGGGGAACCGCTGTTTCCGATATGCAGTCAGGTGGTTGGGATTTCACCTTGTTTACTTGTACCAAAGGCGGTGAACAGCGAGTGACCGTACGGTGCAAGCGAATAGAATAATTGCTTATAATTTGTTTTTAAAAACTTGCAATTCTTTATTGACTTTTTACCGATCGAGTACTATAATGGTATAGTACTTGGGCCTATAGCTCAGTTGGGAGAGCGTTCGGTTCGCATCCGAGAGGTCGAGGGTTCGAATCCCTTTAGGTCCACCAAAGCCGTTGCACATGCATCGGCTTTTCCTTTTTAAATTTTTACGTGCGGAGAAAATTATGAAACGAAAACTTGGTATCGCGGTTTCCTTGATCTGCGTAATAGGCGGATTGTACTCGCTTATTGTTATTTTGTTAAATTCAATCTTTTATACCGATCTTACGTTGTCAACGTGGAACTACGTTTTACTCATTGCCGTTTTTTCGGCAATTGTAGCCTGTACAGGATTGGTGGTTTACAGCATAAAAAATAAAACGATTGGCCGATTCAATTCCGACATTTTTACAACGATTGCCTTGTTTTTCATGTTTATGCTCGCCTTTGCTGTCCCCCCCGCCATCGTCACGAATTTCAGCACGTTGCATGCGCCCGTTGGATTTGGTCCATTGGGTACCGCCATTTGCCATTTCGCCAAAAATGGCGTTGGTATCTATGAGGGTTTCTTCTTTGTTTCCATGATTTCTATGGGTTTTACGATTGGAGAAGATGACAAAAAGCACAACTATGACAGTTAATTAACACGTTTAACGATTCACACAAAAGATTTGAATATATGATGTCAATTTTTTTAGCAAAAACCGTAAAAAACGGTTTTACAAATATTGACATCATTTTTTTATTGTATTATAATGTATAAGTAATTTTTTATAGGAGATG
This sequence comes from Clostridia bacterium, assembly GCA_017556785.1. Classification (GTDB taxonomy): domain Bacteria; phylum Bacillota; class Clostridia; order Oscillospirales; family Acutalibacteraceae; genus UMGS1484. Next base: position 7,787 of record JAFYMD010000145.1, read on the forward strand.
TTTGTAATGAAAAACGAATATTTATTGCAAGTCCTTGAAACTGTCAAAAAACGCAATCCCGGCGAGCCTGAATTCATTCAAGCTGTTAACGAAGTTCTGGAATCCTTGGAACCTGTTATCGACGCTCGTCCTGACTTGGTAGAAGCCGGCGTAGTAGAACGCATGGTAGAACCCGAACGCATGATCACCTTCCGTGTACCCTGGGTAGACGATGCAGGCAAAATGCAAGTAAACCGTGGTTTCCGCGTACAATTCAACTCTGCTATCGGCCCCTACAAGGGTGGTTTGCGCTTCCATCCCACTGTTAACGCTTCTATCATGAAGTTCTTGGGATTTGAACAAACTTTCAAAAACAGCTTGACCAGCTTGCCCATGGGCGGCGGTAAAGGTGGTTCCGACTTTGACCCCCGCGGCAAGTCTGACGCTGAAGTTATGCGTTTTTGCCAAAGCTTTATGCTGGAACTCTCCAAGCACATTGGTGCAGATACCGACGTTCCCGCCGGTGACATCGGTGTTGGTGCTCGCGAAATCGGTTATCTGTTTGGTCAATACAAACGCTTGCGCAATGAATTCACCGGTGTTTTGACCGGTAAAGGTCGTCCTTATGGCGGTTCTTTGATCCGTCCCGAAGCTACCGGTTTCGGTGCTACCTACTACACCG
>JAFYMD010000146.1 GCA_017556785.1 Clostridia bacterium
ACGGTTCGCTTGTTTTCAATCGGTGCCTCTCCCTGTACGGTGTGTTTGGACGGTGATTGTCCGCCCAAGGGCACGTCCGATGCCCTTATTTGGGGTGTGGCAAAGTGGCTGGAGGAAAACGGGTACACAGCAGGTGGATTTGATTGTGTGACCCATTCCATCATCCCGTTTGGGGCAGGTCTTTCTTCTTCCGCGGCATTTGAAAACTTTGTAGCAACGGTGTTTAGTGGTTTGTATAATAATCATTCCATTTCCCCTTTGGAAAAAGCATTGGCAGGGCAATGGGCAGAAAACAATTGCTTTGGTAAGCCTTGCGGCTTAATGGACCAATTGGCATCTTGCCTTGGTAACGTGTCCTTTATGGATTTTTCCGAGGCCGGTCATCCTCAGACCCAAACGGTGTCTATGCCTTTGGACGAGATCGATCGTGTGCTTTGCGTGGTCAAAACAGGGGGCAGTCATGCCGATCTGACCCATCATTATGCCGCGATTCCCTCTGAAATGAAGGCGGTCTCCGCTTGCTTTGGTAAAAATATATTGTCTCAAATCACAAAGCAAATGATTGTGGATGATCTGCCGAAACTGCGACAAGCGGTGGGAGATCGTGCGGTGTTGCGGTCTCTTAACTACTTTGACGAGTGTGAACGTTCCCAACGTGTGGTGACGGCTTTAAAAGAGAATCGGGTTGCCGACATTTTACCCTTGTTGACCCAATCGGGCATGGGGTCACAAACTTTGTTGCAAAACGTGAGCAATCCGGACGATACCGCTTTTGACGGTGTTGGCATGGCATTGTATTTCAGCCGACAGATTTGTCCGTCTGGCACCTACCGTGTTCACGGTGGCGGCTTTGGCGGCACCATGCTGGGCTTTGTTCCCGCAGGGGAATTTGAAGGGTATAAACAACGTATGGAAGCGATTTTCGGTGACGATACCTGCATCGCATTGCAGGTTCGCTCCTACGGCGGTGTGGAAATATAACGTAAATGAAAAGTCTGTAAAACACAAGGTTTTACAGACTTTTTTGTTAGAACCAAGAATCCAGTGAAACGCTTTCTCTATGGTGCAGTTCATTGAGCTTGTTCATGCATAAAACAACGTTGGGAACAAACTCATCGGGATGATGATCAGCCAAAGCGGTTAAGCAAATAAGGTGATCGTCGATTTCGTCCAAAACGTCTTGGTGTGTATACATCATCAGAAAGTTTCGCTTTTGTGCCCACGTTTGCTCAACAATTGACAGCAGAGCCTTGGCTTTTTGCCAATTTCCCTGTTCAACCTCCAAAATACAAACTTGCAATTGTTGGTTCATCAGGTGGACCGTATGGTCTACGTAAAGAACCCCCGCAAGACATACTCCCACAATCACCAATACTAAGACAAGAGAAATGATCAAGCTTTTCATGTGCGTTCCTTTCGTATAACGGTATAGTTTCCGCTACGGTCAGCGGTCATAATAAAAACGTCTTTCACAGACGTTTTTTCTTTTTTTAATATGCTGTGCAATTCTCGTTCGCTCATGTCGCACAATTCCATGGACATCGGATGCACGCGACCGTCGCCAATGATCACACAAGGCAATCCGGTGTCGGGTGTCACTTGATTGACCATTTGTGCGGTGGCGGTGGTGGCTTTTGCCGTGGGCAAAACGCTGAGTTTTCCGTCGGTCTCTACCAAACAGTAGGAAATATCTTCCAATTTAAAATATCCTTTTTGCCGTAAACTATTGGTCAAATCCTCCACACTCAAACGGAGCTTGGCCATGGTGCTTTGTTGCAGTTTTCCGTCTCGGATCACGATAGCGGGAGATCCGTCGATTGCTTTTCGGAACGCAGGCCATTTTAGGGTAACGTAGGAAAGCAGAATTTCCAGAATAACCAGGGTAAATATGGCAATAATACCACTGATTGTAGGACGGCTAAGGTCTTGAATGGGTGCGGCAGCACATTCGGAAATCAAAATGGTTATGACCAATTCTTCCGGTTGCAATTCTCCGATTTGTCGCTTCCCCATGAGCCGTAATGAAAGTATAACGGTTAAAAATAATATAACGGTACGAATCAATGTAACTACCATGTTTTTCACCTTCCACCGTTATTTTATGAGAAAAACGTGTGTTTTTCCATGGTGCTTTTTTCCATCATAAGGAGGTAACGTACTTTGCAAATCGGGTTGTTTGAATCATTGGAGCAAAACATGGCGATGATTGGCAGAGATTATCATAACAGCAGCGATCTGAACAAAAGGGAACTCAAATTGTGCGGACATCGGTTTGTTTGTTTGACCCTGGAAAATATGGTGCATAAGCAGATTTTAAACGATATGTTGTTAAAACGGTTGGTCAAAGAGGATCTGCCTAAAAACAAAGAACGATGCTTTTTGTTGATACAATACGGTATTAGTACGGCGTCAGAGCAAAAAGAGATTACAACCTTTGGGGAAGTCTATGACCTGTTGGCATCGGGGTTTGCCGTATTGCTTATGGAAGGGATTCCTCGTGCATTGGCATTTGGTTTTCAAGGCTTTCCTTCCCGTACGGTACAACCTCCTGAAAATGAAGTGATGGAGCGGGCTTCCCAAGAGGCTTTTATCGACGTACTGAAACTCAACGTTCCCTTGTTACGTCGTCGGCTGAAAACACCCGGTTTTTCGGTAGACGTGATGGAGGTGGGAAAACAATCCAAAACCCAGGTGGCGGTTTGTTACCTGCAAGGGGTCGCATCTCCCAAAATTGTGGCTCAGGTGAAAAAACGTTTGAAAAACGTTTCGATAGATACCGTTTTGGAATCGGGATTTTTGCAACCCTTTTTAGAGGCAAATTCTCGTTCCCTCTTCCCCTCGGTGGGAGCCACCGAACGTCCCGACACGGTGTGCGCCAAATTGACCGAAGGACGTGTTGCCGTGCTGGTGGACGGATCTCCTTTTTGTTTGATTACCCCATTTTTGTTTACCGAGCATTTTCAAAGCATGGACGACTACACCATGAACCCGATCTTTGCTTCCTTTATTCGTATACTGAAATACCTTTCTTTTTTTCTGGCTATGATGTTACCGGGATTTTACGTTGCCATAGGGGAGCATAATCCGGAGGTGTTTCCTTCAGCCATCTTTTTTAAGGTGGTAGACGCTGAGGTGACCACCCCTTTTTCCTTGTTGTGGGAGGCCTTGATCATTCATACCATTTACGAAATTATGCGCGAAGCGGGTCTGCGGTTACCCAAATCCATTGGTCATGCGGTAAGTATTGTGGGGGCATTGGTGATTGGTGAAGCGGCCGTGACGGCAGGGCTGATCGGCGCCCCCATGATCATTGTGGTTGCGGTGACGGCATTGGCTTCCTATGTGATCCCTTCGTTGTATTATCCTACTGCCATTTTGCGATTTGTGTTTATTATAGTGGGGGGATTGTCCGGCTTGTTTGGTGTGGTGTTGTTGTTTGCGGCGGTGTTGACGGAAATCGCCTCTCTAAATGCGATGGGGGTACCGATTTTGGCACCCATTTCCCCCTTTGATCCTTCTGCCATGCGCGATACCGTGGTGCGGGTTGGGTGGAAAACCTTGGCAAAACGCACCGCCAAAATACAAGATTTGCATGGTGCCGAGGAGGAAGAGCAATGACCAAACTTCCCAAAATCGGTGCGTGGCAACTGTTTTTTCTTGTTTTGTTGTCGCGCATCGTCTTGACGTTGACGTATAGCATCAGCTCCGGCGGACACACGGTCACAAATGCGGATTGGCTGGTTGCCTTGTTTATGCCTGCGGTGCTCCTGCTCATTGCGATCCCCACAGGCGTGTTTTTAAAGGTTTCCAAAAGGCAAGATATTTGCGGGTTTGCCCATAAGATCCATCCTGCCGTCGGGCATATCGTTTCGGTGTTGTATGGTGTTTTGTTTTTGGTTTTGGCATATACCCCCATCGCTCGGTTTTCTTTTTTTGTTACGTCGGCCATGCAACCCGAACAGGGAACCTGGTTTTTCC
>JAFYMD010000147.1 GCA_017556785.1 Clostridia bacterium
ACGGAATTTTTGATACCTGTACCCGATTCGGTCAGAGTACCGTCTAAATCAAAAATGATGTTATTTTTCATCTTGTTGTTCCTTGAGTAATTTTTCTAAATGATAAATCTTGGATTCCAACATACAGATTTTTTGAGAAATGGGGTCAGGCACGTGCACTTGGTCCAAATTATCGGTCAAACGGACGTTATCTCGTTTCACCACACGGGCAGGCACACCCACGGCGGTGGATTCGGGAGGAATCTCGTGCAACACCACCGCACCTGCGGCAATACGGGAGTTTGCCCCTACCGTAAAGGGACCGAGCACCTTGGCACCTGCGCCAATCATAACTCCGCTTTCAATGGTGGGATGTCGTTTGCCGGTATCTTTCCCCGTACCACCCAAAGTTACCCCTTGGTAAATGGTTACGTCGTCCCCCACCACGGCGGTTTCGCCAATGACCACTCCTGTTCCGTGGTCAATAAACACACGCCGCCCCAACGTAGCTCCCGGATGGATTTCGATGCCTGTTTTACGCACCGCCCGTTGGGAAATATAGCGAGCCAAGAATTTTAAATTATGACGAAAACACCAATTGGCGCGGCGATGCATACGAATGGCTTTATAGCCGGGATACAGCATCATAATCTCAATGGCCGACCGAGCCGCAGGGTCCCGTTGTTTAATGGCGTTGATATCTTCTTTTAAGCGTGCAAACATACCGTCACCTCTATAATCCATAAATAGGATGAATTGAATCCATCCACCAAACCATTTCTATGATACAACACCGATGTCATTGCGAGACCCGTAGGGTCGTGGCAATCCGCCTCCTGAATATTACGGATTCTTCGCTACGCTCAGAATGACATATGTGTTCATACATCAGGTTTGTTTGTACAAAAAAACCTCTTTCATTCCCCTTGGGGGAAGAAAGAGGCGAATAGTCGCGGTTCCACTCTAACTTTGTAACTTTTGCCACCGATAACGGAGTGGTTTCCCGAGCATCCATACTGTCGCAAAGCGAGTTGGGGATGCCTGCAAACAAGGGCATTCGTTTTCTTGCAGAGCCGAGAAAGACTTACAGCCTATGGTCTTTCCTCTCTGTCAGATACAAGAACATTACTTGGCTTGTTTATGGCATTTGAATCATTATACACCATCGATGCGAAAAATGCACCTATTTTTTTAAAAAATTTATAAATCTTTTAATCCCAGGCAATCTTTGTTTTTCCAGAGATAATTAACACCCGAAATCACCGTTAATGCCGCCGAAATCCACAATACCACGGTGTAGGCGATAATCAGCGGTTGATTGAGCGCGGTAAAGGTGGGAGCATAGGTTGCCAAAAGGTCAATGGTACCGTGGGAAGCCAATACCAAAACCACCGCAAACATTTGTACCACGGTTTTGATTTTCCCCCACTTGTCGGCGGCTACCACGTTCCCTTTTGAGGCCGCCATCATACGCATGGAAGCGACTATAAATTCCCGTGCCAACACCAAAAAAGTGATCCACACAATCCCCGCTCCATGACCCAATAAAATAAAACCGAGAAAAGCGGCGGTGGTCAACATTTTGTCGGCAATTGGATCCAAGAACTTACCGAAATTGGTAATCAAATGATATTTGCGTGCAATTTTACCGTCCCAAAAGTCGGTAAGAGATGCAATGCCAAATACCAACAATGCTACAAAATAATGAAACGGAAAATCAATTACCAGCGCCGCCAAAAAAATAGGTGTCATAAATATGCGCATTACGGTCAGTTGGTTGGGAATGTTCATCTTCCACACTCACTTTCGAACAAATAATATTACAAGCAAATTTCGCCAAATAAATCCAAATCCTCGGTATCGGTGATTCGAACCGACACAAACGAGCCGATTTCCCCTTGCCGCGCGGTAAAATACACCTTACAGTCAATTTCGGGAGCATCGGCAATCGTGCGTCCTACAAACACTTCTCGGTCATAATCAAAATCTTCTATCAGTACCTGTTGCACCGTACCGATCTTTTCGGCGGTCATTTGGTAAAGATCCATGGTTTGTTGTTCCATTAACACCTGTTGTCGTTGCAAACGAACCTCCATGGGAATGGCACCGTCCATGGTGGCGGCCGGCGTATCTTCCTCTTCGGAAAAAGCAAAACAACCCAGTCGCGGGAAATGCATTTCCTTAACAAAATCACACAATTCCTCAAATTCCTCTTCGGTTTCACCGGGGAACCCCACCATAACGGTGGTGCGAATGGTTATGCCCGGTACGGTTGCCCGAATTTGATGAATGCATTCGGTCAATTTTTCACGGTCACCGGGACGGTTCATACTCTTTAATACCCGACCATTGCAATGTTGAATGGGCAAATCCAAATAATTAACGATTTTCGGCTGATTTGCCATAACCTGCAACAATTCGTCGGTAATTCGGTCGGGATAAGCGTATAAAATACGGATCCAAACAATTCCGTCAATTTCGCACAAACGCTCTAACAGTTGCGGTAACATAGGTCTGCCATACAGATCCTCGCCGTAACGGGTAGTATCTTGCGCCACTACAATTAACTCTTTTGCACCGCTGTCTGCCAATTTTTGCGCTTCGGCAACCACGTTTTCTATGGTACGACTGCGCATTTCCCCCCGTATGGCAGGAATCGCACAGTAAGCACAGCGATTGTTGCAGCCTTCGGCAATTTTTAAATAGGCAAAATAGGGAGGGTTAATGATCACTCGCTCCCCTTCTAAGGGAAGTTGATTTTTCGGCGCATAGTAACCACCTTTTTTACCGTGTAGCACGTCGTCAACGATGGATACGATATCTCCGTTTTTACCAATCCCCACAACCCCGTCGATTTCGGGAATTTGTTCTTCCAACTGTTCACGATATCGCTCGGCAAGGCAACCTGTTACAATCAAACCTTTGAGAGAACCGCTTTGCTTTAATTGTGCCAACTCTAAAATGGTGTCTATGGCTTCGGTTTTGGCGTCTTCGATAAACCCACAGGTGTTTACAACAATCACTTGTGCTTGCTCTTCGTAAGGGGTGAGTTCATACCCTGCCGCCGTAAGGCGTGCCAACAGCATTTCGCCGTCTACTTGATTTTTGGGGCACCCCAACGACACCATTCCGATTTTTATTGCCACGGTTCTTCTACCTCGATTTCTTCTGCCAATTGTTTTAGTGCTTGTCGCACTTGGGAAAATTCATATCCGTTCCGCACCATGGCGGAAACCACCTTTTGCACCCCTTTGGGGTCGGTGGGAATAGGATGATATTTTTTGGGTATCAGCTCGGTGAGCTGTGCTATGGGGTCGGTTTGGATTTCTGACAACACGGCGGTTGCCAGATCACGATCAATCCCTCGTTTTTGTAATTCCATTTGCGCACGATGTACTCCGTACCCTTTACGAATTACATATTCCTCTGCCAAATCGGCAGCATAAACGGTATCGTCAATCAACCCCAACTCGGTAACCCTTGCCACCGCCGATTCTGCCGCGGCGGGTGGGTATTCTCGCAAAATTTTGGTAAGCAATTCTTTACGGGAATGGGCACGGTACTCTAACAAATACAGCGCCTTTTCATAAGCACGATTGTATTGTGACCGCTCTTGCAGGTCTGCCAATTCTTGTTGGCTAAGCTCTTTCCCTACTCCGATCCCCGAAAGCAAAAGGGTTTCGGTATCAATCAGGGTCGGCTGACCGTCTAAAAACAAGGCGGTCAGTCGATGCCGTCGTTTTTGTATATCGGTAACAATCATCAGTCAACCGAAATGTCTAAATTCACCTTGGGTGCGGTGGGGGCTTCTTCGGTAATAATCACAACCGGTTTTGCGGGCTTACTGGCGGGTCTGCCAATGTTTTTTGCCCATTCACGAATTTGTGCTTCGATTTCTTGTGCCAAGGCGGGATTTTCTTTAAACAGTTTCTTTACATTGTCGCGACCTTGACCCAAGCGTTCCCCTTTATAAGAGAACCATGCACCGCTTTTTTGAATGATGTCGGCTTTCACGCCCAAATCAACAATTTCACCCTCACGGGAAATGCCTTCGCCGTACATAATGTCAAATTCACCTTCACGGAACGGCGGGGCAACCTTGTTTTTTACCACCTTGGCACGGGTATGAGAACCTACCATTTCGCCGTTTACCTTTAAGGTTTCCATACGGCGGATATCAATACGCACCGAAGCGTAATATTTCAGCGCTTTACCACCGGTGGTGGTTTCGGGATTGCCAAACATAACCCCGATTTTGTCACGCAATTGGTTAATGAAAATGACCAAGCAGTTAGAGCGAGAAATCGCACCTGCCAATTTACGCAATGCTTGCGACATAAGACGAGCTTGCAAGCCCATATGACTGTCGCCCATGTTCCCCTCGATTTCTGCCTTGGGCACCAAAGCGGCTACCGAGTCAACGACCACCACGTCAATGGCGCCGGAACGAACCAATGCTTCGGCAATTTCCAAAGCGTTTTCGCCGTTGTCGGGTTGTGCCACCAACAAAGAGTCAATGTCAATACCCAATGCCTCGGCATATACCGGGTCAAGTGCGTGTTCCACGTCGATAAAGGCGGCTTCGCCCCCTTGTTTTTGTACCTCTGCCACTACGTGCAAAGCAATGGTGGTCTTACCGGAAGATTCAGGTCCGTAGATTTCAATAATACGTCCCTTGGGTACCCCGCCGATTCCCAATGCCAAGTCCAGTGACAAAGAACCGGTGGACACCGCTTCTACGTTCATGGCGCGGTTGTCGCCCAATTTCATAACGGCGCCTTTACCAAATTGCTTTTCGATTTGCAACATAGCGGTTTCCAGCGCTTTTTTGCGTTCGTTGTTTTTTGATACGTCTTGTTCTAATTTCTTTTCTGCCATTGTGTCTTCCTCTTTTCTATATATACTGACTTTGTCACTTATAGTATACCGATTCCAAGTACCACTCTCGGTACTTCGTTCAAATCCGGCACAATATATACCTGTTCGAACTGTTTTTCCAGCAAAGCCGAAACCGCTTGTGCTTGATCAATCCCCACCTCAAAAGCGATCATGCCATTGGGGTTGAGGGCGGCGGTCCACTTTTGTAATATCGTGCGATAAAAGGTAAGTCCGTCGTCGCCACCGTCAAGTGCCATGATTGGCTCACAGTGCACCTCTTTGGCAAGCCCTGCTATATCGGCGGTTGGAATATACGGTGGATTGGAAACGATCAAGTCAAACCCTGTCAGCTCCCATGCCCCCGCCAACACGTCGGCCGTTTGCACGGTCACATTTGTCGTTTGATTGTCGGCAACGTTTTGCCGCAAATAGGTGATGGCACGGTCGCTGTATTCCACCGCAGTTACGGTGGCATCGGGACGATTTTTGGCAATACTGACAGCAATGCAACCACTTCCCGCACAAAGGTCAGCCACCTTGGGAGCGGTCACGTTTTCGATTAACCGCAACGCTTCGTCCACCAGAATTTCGGTGTCGGCACGGGGGATCAGCACCCCATGACCAACAGCAAAGGGCAAGGAATAAAACTCCCATTGTCCCAAAATATACTGCAACGGCTCTCCCTGACACCGACGGTCAATTGCTGCCAAGAAATCGGTTTGCATAGCTTCGCAAACGCTTTGATTGCGGTCTGCCAGCAAACTACTGCGTGAAATTCCCGTGTAGTGAGAAAACAGTTGCAGGCAATCAAATCCGCTGTCTTCTATTTGTGCTTGCTCCAACCGATCCAACCCTTGGCGATACAACTCATTCGCAGTCATCGGATACCTCGGGCAAATCGCTCAAATCCAAAATTACTTCTTCGTCAGATTGCGAAGAGCAGTTGTCGCCGTTTTCCTGTTGATATTCCGGCAAAACCGCTTTGAGCGAAGCAATCGCTACTTCAATCATATCATCTTCCGGTTCTTTGGTGGTCAGGCGTTGCATCCACAAACCGGGAGTAGCAATAATTTTGGTAACAGCGTTTTGATGGCGACCGCAAAACCGAATCAGTTCATAACCCAATCCGCAAATTAAGGGCAACAACAAAATTTTAACGGTTACCCACAACCAAGTGATTTCTTTTAATCCGGGGAAAATCAAAATCAAACTGCTGGAAATCAAAATACTGACCAACAGCATAAGCAACAAAAAGGAAGTTCCGCAACGAGGATGAAAACGACTTTGACTGCGCACGTTTTCCACGGTTAACGGCAATCCTGCTTCGTAGCAAAAAATACTTTTATGTTCGGCCCCGTGATATTGATAGGTACGTTTAATGTCAGACAAAAAGGCGGTTGCCGCAACGTATCCCACAAAAATCATGATTTTTACCACGCCTTCAAACAAACCCTTGAGGCCGTCCAAACTACCGTTAACCGACAACCCGCCTATGGTCAGCGAGGCACCGGGAGTTACCGCCGAATTAAGCAGATTAAACAGCATGGTAGGCAACCACATAAACAACACAACCGCCAAAACCAAACCGAGCACCATGGCAATCGCGCCTACCACCGACATAATTTTATCTCCCAGCAGACGACCCAACCAAGATTCTTTTACCTCTTCGTCGTCTTCCAAGCCCAGTTTTTCGGCAGAGCGCATAAGCGCTTTGTACCCGATCATAAAGGATTCGACCATATTGACGCCTCCTCGTAAAACGGGACTGCCAAAAATTTTGTATTTGTCTTTCAAATGTTTTTCCGGCAGATCTTCCAGATCAATGCTACCGTCGGGCATACGCACCGCCATAACGGTCTTTTTGGGACCTTTCATCATAATCCCTTCCAGCAAGGCTTGGCCGCCTACCGAAATGCTTTTGCATTTAGTTTCTTTACTCATATCTTTTCTCTCCTAACGGTCAGACTTCTTTTGTTCTGTCGGCAACCATATGGTTACGGTCGTTCCCACGCGAAGGGTGCTGGCAATTTCTAACCGACCACCGTGCGCGGCTACGATCTCGTCTGCTATGGCAAGACCAATCCCCGAGCCACGTTCCGCATCTTTGCCTTTATAGAACTTTTGCTTAATATGATCGAGGTCGTCCGGATCGATTCCTCGTCCGGTATCGCTAATCATAATTTCAATCTCATTTTCGTCGGGGTGATATTTCATATCAACCACAACGTGTCCCTCTTGCGGTGTATATTTCAAGGAATTGCCCAAGACGTTGACAAATACCTGTTGCAGGCGATCGGCATCCCCCTCGATAATGGGAATGTTGTTCGGCTCGGTGAAATCCATATGGATCTTTTGCTCGGCGGCATTGGCAGACAGGCTGAGAATCGCCTCATCCATTTCCGCCACCACGTCGCAAGGTGCCATGTCATACGTGAGTCTGCCGTCTTGCATACGGGAAAAATCCAACAAATCTTCTACAATACCCGACAATCGCTCTGCTTCCCCAACGATAACACTCATTCCTTTTCGCACCAGCACAGGATCATCCAAAGACCCGGCTACCGTTTCACCCCAGCCCTTGATCGCGGTGAGGGGGGTACGCAACTCGTGGGATACCGAGGAAATAAACTCATTTTTCATTTGTTCGGTAGAACCCAGTTCTTCCGCCATATGGTTGATGGTGTCGCATAAAGCGGTGATTTCATCTTTGCGGCGCTTGTCGATTTGAATGCGAGTTTTAAAGTCCCCATGAGCAATTTTGGTAGCCTGTTGACTTAATCCGTTAACAGGCGAAACAATGGAACGAATAAAATACGCACCAAATATGGCAATGACCAAAAACAATGCCAAACCTGCAATGATAATTGCTACCACAATCATGGTAAACTGCCGGTCGATCGTGTCCAAAGAAACCACCACACGAACGGTCACGGTATGATCGACCTTATTTTCACTAAATCCAAAGGAACGCGCACCCATAAGCAGTCGCTCGCCTTCGGGCGTTGTTTCTTCCCAAGGAATCACTTTTTTGGTTTTCTCGTCAAAAAGTTCTTTGGCTTGCCAGCTTGTGTCTTCGTGCTGTGCAGGATCAACGTATCCTGCGGTAGAAAGAACCGCTACACCGTCGCAATCAAAAAACTGTACTTCTGCGGCATGGTGTTCCGTGAAATTTTCTGCATAAGATTTAGCCACCATGGCAAAATCGGCGGTAGTTTTCACCTCGTTCAGCGCTTGGATGGCTTCCTCACATTTTTCGTTTACAAATTCGTCTGCTTCATCATAATAAAGTTTGTTCAGCAACAGCGCCAGGACAACCCCCACAACAAACAGCACCGCAAACACAACGCTGAGCACATTGGTAACCCAGCGCCCGGTCAAACCGTGCAGTTTCAGTTTTTTTGCGGTTTTTGCCATAGTCTGCTCCTTGCTTTTGGTACTACACTAACTTTGCCAACGATACCCTTTTCCCCATACGGTCAACAGGTGCTTGGGATTCCCGGGATCATCTTCAATTTTCATACGCAAGCGGCGCACGTTAACGTCTACGATTTTTTCTTCTCCCACGTAAGCAGTACCCCACACGTGATGCAAAATCTCGGTACGGCTGATGGGACGGTCAGAGTTAGTAAACAAAAATTCCAAAATTTGAAATTCCACTTGCGTAAACTCGATCGGCACGCCGCGTTTGACCATACAACGACGACGGGGATTGAGGGTAAAGTCCCCCGAAACCATAACGTCTTGTTCCCGTTTTTCGGGCAAATGTCCCGACAATTGAACCCTGCGACAAAGCGACGCTACTCGCGCAACCAATTCCGACGGGCTAAACGGTTTGGTAATATAATCATCTGCGCCACCCGACAGACCTGCAATTTTGTCACTTTCTTGGGTTCGTGCGGTCAACATGATAATGCCAAGCTTGTCGCTGGCCTTTCGCAATTCACGGCATACGGTCAAGCCGTCGATTCCCGGTAGCATCAAATCCAGCAGGGCGACGTGAAACCGACCTTCTTCTTCCATAAAAATCCGCAATGCCGCTTCTCCGGTTTCGGCTTCTCGCACTTCGAAGCCGTTTTTGACCAAGTTAATAACCACAAACTCTCGGATTGCCGCCTCATCTTCACAAACCAAAACACGTTTCGCCATCATAGTTCTTCCCTCTCTTATTTCGCAATCAAGTGAAATGCTTGCTTAATCGCTTCTGTTGTAACCTGCAGCGGTACGTCTGTTTCCACGGCAACCGCCCACACATATGCGTCGTCTTTATACAGTTCGGTAACCCCTGACACCAGCGCAAATTCCGAGACGGTATAGCGCTTTACGTGGAACAGTTTTTTGGAACCCTCTGTTTCGTCCGCCGACAAAAACGTACATCTGCCGTTGGGGTCCATTTCCACCCTGTATTTGCCAAAAAGCTCCGGCGCAATCTCAAGATAATAACCGTCGGCTCGATTGTACCACCAGGTACGTGTCGGTACTGCCACGTCATAACGGTATTGGTTCCATTGAATGACGTATTGAAAAAAGTCGTCTTCTATCGGTTGTTTTTCGTTTGGAACGAGATGGGTGGTAGCCGCAGGTAATTTCACGCGACTTGGGATTTCCAATATTCCGTCGCCGTCCAAATCTTTGGTTTCCAACCCGTCGTACCGAAAGGTCGCTGTATTGGTTTTATTTATACCAAGGGGCTCCGTAGCAAAGGGATTATACAGTTTCCCTGACTCCTTTGCCATATACACCAATTCGGTAACCATACCGTCGGCTGTTTTTACGTCTAAATACACGGCGGGAACTCCGTTGCTCATGGCTTGGATCTGCAACTGACCGTATTCCAATGCTCGATTGTCCAATTGCAAAGCATCTAACTTTTTGAACTTTTTTTCCTTCCCGCCAATGGTGAAAAAGGAAATCATAGAAGACATATCGTTTCCGTTTTTAACCAGAGAAGCCAAGCACAAATCTTGAACGCCGTTACCGTCAATGTCGCAAAACGCATATTTGGTATACGGTTCCAAATGTTGCATGGTGATTCGCTTGGGATCCAAACTGTACACACCCATTTGCAAACTGTCCCCGACAGGATCTTGCCATCCAACAAAGATTTCTGTTTTTCCGTCATGGTTCAGGTCGCAAAAATCCACGTTCACCACATTTCCTTTGGGTGTAGTTTTATTTTCTGCCACGTCGGGATTGATCGTGTCGTCTTTACTGCAACTCCAATTTCCGTCTATACTGCGCAACAAAGAAATGCGGGTCACATCCCCTTCGTTGGGCATGCGATAAAAGGCCAACACTTCTTGAATTTCGTCACCGTCTAAGTCTATGGGATAAAAAGCAGTCGTTTTGCCTTCCACCAAGGGATATTTCAATACCACCTGTTTTCCTGCAAACGCTTCCAACGCTTCTTGCACACCACGATACACCCCGGTTGCCGAAGGCGCTTTGATTGCATTTTCCGGGCTGAAAAAAGAACCGTTGCACCCTACCAAAAAGGCACAGCAAACAACACCGACCAGCAAACGAAGCAGGCTTGTTTTCATCTTTTTTCACTCCTTCTTTTTCGGCTTTTTTGCCAAAAAGTATATAACAATCCATTCTCCAATATTATACTATAATCGGCCTATGAAAATCAACTGTTTTTCCGTAATTTACCCAATTATTTTTTCGGCAAAATTCCCTTTTAAACAACAAAACACATCAGCGCGAGCCAATGTGTTTTGTTACTTTGCTTTTTTATGATTTTGGGCGATCCAACAAAGCGGTTTCCACCGAAAAACGAGGTCGTCCTTTTACCTCTTCATACATCTTTCCGACGTAGCTTCCCACCACGCCCAAGGCGGTCAACAACATACCGCCCAACAACCAAACAGAGGTAACTGCCGCCCACAATCCGTTGACATTGCCACCGCACAGACATACCACCGCCATAACCAGCAAGGTAAGCAAGGTAACTGCCGTGG
>JAFYMD010000148.1 GCA_017556785.1 Clostridia bacterium
AATCAACCAACTCTCGCATAACCACAATCTTAAAACTAACAGGCCTTGAACACAGGAACTATCAAACCATAAATCCCGAAGAAATTTTTGACCTTAACTATGAAACCATCACCCCAACTATCGAAAAAGAGCGTGAAAAAGCAAAAGCAGAAAAGGAAAAAGCCAAACAACAAGCCAAATGATAAGCCGTAGTGGCTGATAAAGTGAAGGGGGAGGGGTCGTTATGAAAAACAAACAGTTTTTAAAACGCATCTCGGTTGTTGTTACCCTTCTTATAGTTTTGTCGGCGGCTACTTACACTTGGTTTGCCATGTGGGACCATGCCAACGTGCAAAGCATGGATTCGCTGATTACCAGGGCGGGCTACATACGCATTTCGGGGGACAACGGTGCCAGTTGGGAAAACAACCTGACTTTGAATTTGGGAGAAGCCAATGTGTTGGGCGAGTTGTCCGGTGACGGCCTTAAGCTGTATCAGCCGAATTACGGTGTAACGGGGATTGATCGCTACCGCCTGTACACCGAAGATAAATTATATATTGAAAAAACCTTCACCTTGGAAAGTGACCTTACCCAAGATTTGTATTTGACCAAAAACAGTTTTGTAGCACCTGCCGATGTTACCGGGAACTTTAGTGCTTACGGTAATTACAGTCGTGATTACATTGCAGGGGCGATACGGGTCGCTTTTTACGACATTACCAATGCCGCCCAACCGAAACTGATTTATTTGTGGGCACCCAATGCTACGTATGAATATGCTGAGTATGTGGATGCCGAAACCGAAGAAACCGTAAGTGAAGTGAAGGAAAACGGCTACGTGGAAGCCAATTATACCTACCAAGTGGGCACCGCGGTGGAGCAAACAGTGGTGGTTCCCACCAACGGCGCAGCAAGCGGTGTTTCAGAAGACGGCACGTTTATGTGGGGGTCTCCTTCGCAACCGGCGGCAAAACCTTTGGTTTCTTTTGCTACCCAAAACGGGGAACCCGTACGACAGAAACTGATGGTACGTGTCTTTTTGGAAGGTAGCGATCGTGAATGCGTTCGTCAACTGCACAACGGCAAGATTCGTGTGTATTTAGAGTTTGGTTCTGATAAGGAGGGAACGGTAAATGGCTAAAAAGAAAAAAATTGCATTTAGCGTCCTTTCTCTTATTTTGATCATGGGCTTGGTCGGCGGTGTTTTTGCGTGGTTCTATTTAAATGAAAGCACGTACGTTGATTTTGGCTCCGACATCGTCTGCGAAGCAGGGAAAAGTTTGGAAATCTCTGCCGACGGCGGAAGAACTTGGAACGCCATGATTACCCAAACCGGATTTTCTTCCGAAACCCAAGACATTACCGGCGACGGAATCAATTTATATCGTCCCACCAAAATGGATGACAATAACCTCCCGCTTTCTTACGAGCAAGCGGTAGTATATAATAAACAGACCAAAAAAGGGGATTACGTGGAATTGAAGTTGAAATTTCGCTCCACGTCTCCCATGGACGTATATTTGAGCGGTGAGTCCTATATTTCTCCTGCCAATCCCACCAAAGAAGGCAATATTTTCGGGGCTTTCAGCCGAGATTTTATTGCAGGGGCAACCCGCGTGGCTTTTATTGAAAATGGGGTTACCAAAATGATTTGGGCACCGAACCCCAATTATCAACTGACTGCCGGAAATGACGGTATGTTCTCTTTCAATGAATTTGGGCAACCCGAAGTGTACCGCTACACCGACAGCAACTACCAAGTACAACCCTACTCGGAAGAAGATTATGCCAATTCGCGCTTTGTTGCCGGCAGTACCGAGGCCGACACCGCGTATGCCAAAAAAAGCGCTCGGTTGTTTTCCATTCAACCGGCTACCGACGATTACGGTTATGCTGATTTGACCTTACGCATTTGGTTCGAAGGAACCGACCGAGAAGCCAGCCATGCGTTGGCGGGCGGTCAAGTAAAGGTGAAATTGAAATTTACCGGCATTGACAAAAGTGAGATTACTGCCGATCAACAACAAAAGTTAGACAGAGTCACCTGTTCCAACGGAAACCTCAGCGGTTTGACAGAAGGTATGAGCTCGTCGGTGGATGGCATCAACTGGGCAATCTATCCCGAAACCCCCAATTTGAGCGGACGGTCCAAGGTATTTGTACGGTATGACGAGACCGCGTCGCATTTTGCTTCGGCGGTCAAAACCATCAATATTTCATAGAAGGGAGCAGTAGCATATGTCCAAAGCCAAAAAAATATTGACAGCAGTTACAGCACTTTGGCTGTGTTTACTGCTTGTCGTTTTAACCTACGCGTGGGTAGTTCGGAACTGGACTCCCAGCATTGAGCAAGAGGATTTACAGATTAATAAAGCAGGTGCTTTGGTTATCAGCTTAAAAGGGGACGATAACCACGAAACCATTTCGCTGAATAAGGTCGTTGGTATTGACTCCTTTATTTTTAAGCAGGTATCCAGTCAAAACGGACAAAACTTTATGTGGCTGGATTTCATTCCTACCTTAGACCAAAAGCCTGCCCAATATGCCAAGGTGACCGATGCCCAAAAGGAAAACTATATTGAAACGCAGTTTGCCTTGAAGTTGGACGACACCTTGACCACCGATCGGTATATCTTTATTCATCCCGAATCCTTTTTGTCCGACACCACCGACGTTCACGTTTCCGACGCGATTCGGATCGCTTTGGACTATACCGTGACCGAGACGGACGGCAGCGAAACCAATCACGTATATATTTTGGGAAATACGCCCGAAGGACAGGACGTAGATTACAGCACCAGCGCCGTGTTGCCCGACGCTGACGGAAAAGAACAAGACGACCCCACGGCAGTCAGCCAACAAAAGGTGTATTCCTTGCAATACTTCAACGGCGGTCGCACGGCTGCCTTTGACAGCGCCAACCCCGGCAACCCCGAAAATTATAATTTCACGCCCGATCCCAACAGAATGCTGTTTACCTTGAAACCGGGTGAACTGAAATGGATCACCCTTCGCATTTGGTTGGAAGGTGCCGATGAATATTGCGTCAATGAAATTGCGGGTCAATATTTTGACATGAATTTGAAATTCGACTCGATCAGCGTTCCACAATAGCAAGGGTTGCAACCCAAAATAAAGGAGGCATATAAATGAAAAAGAGCACCAAAATCGTACTTTCGGTTCTTTGCTTGTTTATGTGCGTCACCCTTTGTTTTGCGTGGATCAACGAAATTGATAAAGTTGACGGTCGCTATATGGAATTTTCCATGACCAACGGCAAGGCGGTAATTGCTTCGTCTTCCTTGGACGTTTCGTTGCATAAGGATTCCGACGGATTGGACCATTATATCGACATTACCAAGGAATTGGAAGAAGGAAATAACAGCCTGCTGTCCCACTTCGAAAATTTCGCGCCCGGTTCCCGCCAAAAATTCCGTGCCGATATCACCAATACGGCTACCGTTCCGGTATATGTGCATATGGTGTTGTCGGGCATAGAATGCGAAAACGTGGATTTACAAAAAAATCTGGTAATCGGTACCAGCGGCTTCAGCGGATTCCAAGCGCCCTATTTGCCGCCGGAACTAGTAAGTAATTCCTTGTTCGACGGTACCGAGAACGGTACGTTTTCCCTGTTGGAAGGGGTAGAAATTCCGCCCTCTTGTACGATTTCGGTGTATTTTTATGTGATTTTTTCTCACGAAGCAACCGAAGAACTTTCCAACAAAACCTTTACCATTGGCAGTATCAACTTCTTGACGGTCTAAACCGATGGGGGATCTATGCTGAAAAAGATTTTGCATATCAGCTCTACAGTTTTGTTTGCCGTTATCTTTTTGATTTTGGTGTTTTTTGTGCTGATGAAGTTTATGGGCGGCAATCAATCCATTTTTGGCTATAACATTTTTTATGTTTTGACCGGTAGTATGGAACCCCAATATTCTTCCGGCGATATTTTGCTTGGCAAAACCGTAGATCCCGACACCCTGCAGGTGGGGGACGTGGTGACCTATATGGGTACCACCGGGGAAATCAAAGACAAAATGATCACCCACGAAATTATAGAAATTCAAAACGAAAACGGCACCCGTCGGTTTATTACCAAGGGGCTTGCCAACGATCTTGCCGATCCCCCCGTGGAATCTTGGCAAATTCAATCCAAAATTTTGTTTAAAATCCCGTTATTGGGTCAAATATTTTCTCTTGCCAATACCAAATGGGGCTTTTTTGGCGTGTTCGTGCTTCCCATGGCGCTGTTGGTGGCAAGCGAAGTGGTTTCACTTGTGAAACTGTGCAAAAAAGATGAAAAGGAGGAAACCGACAATGAAGCAGATCCCTCAACCGATTAAACGCGGTTTGCAACTGGTAATAGCAGATAAAAAACGTTGGCTGGCGTTGCTGTCTATGCTAATGGTTTTTACGTTGCTCATTGTTACTTTCTCTTGGTATAAAAATCAGGTATCTTTGGAAGGAAGCACCTTTTCCACCGGTGACTTGAATTTCGTAGCAACCGGATACGATGAGACCGGTGCTTTGACCACCACCGTGTTGTCCAAAAACACCGACCCGACAGGATATCAAAAGGTCAACGAACCTTTGTTTAATAAAAATAATTGGCAAGCCGGTATTACCGAAACTGCATTTTTGGCAGTAGAAAAAACCGGTTCTTTGCCCATGGATTTTAAGGTGGGCTTTACCGCCGAAGGACAAGTAGAGTATTTGGGTGGATTCTGGTATGCCTTGACCGACGTGACCAACGACGTAAATCGCTATACCGGCGACGATTCTGCCCGTTTGCAAAGCTACATTAGCGGTGGCTATGTTAAGCAATCCGAAGAAAACGGTTTTAACATGGCAACCATGGATCGTTATGCCACCATGAGCAATTTGGATGACGTAACTACCAAACGGTTTTACCGTCTGGATTATGGGATGAAGCAAACCGCCATTACCGAAGAATACACCAATAAATCCGTAGAAGTGTTTATGCATATCTACGTAACCCAACCGGGTGCGTTCGAGGCAGATGCTTCCACCGGTTTTATTTATAACTGTTCTACTGTAAACGATATTAACAATGCGGTAGAAAAGGCGTTGCCGGGGGACAGCATTCGTTTGATCAGCAATATTACCTACGAAGGTGATTTGGTGATCAACAAGGCAGTTAACCTGTTAACCAACAACCTTACCTTAGAGGTGTTGGGTAACTTGATCTATAATTACGTAGCGCCTACGGGACTTACCATCAATACCACCGGGAATGGACAAATTAAAGTTATCTCTCCCAGCGAAGGGGTTGGCGGGAACTTTACGGTTACCACTCCCAACAGCGAAGTGCGCATTTTGGGTGGGAATAAAGCCGCCGGCGATATTTCGGTTGACGGAATCTTTACGGTGCAGGGTACCCATGCGTACGGTTTGGCAGGGGTTACGCTTTCTACCGTGAAAGTAGTAAACCGAGCCAGCGGTACGGCAACCACCGTTTACGTTGACAGCAATACCCGTGTCACGGTTACCAACAATACCACCGTTAACAAGATTGAAGCAGTGGCAAAGTCTTCTAACATTGAAATTCAAAATGCGGGTACCATTCAAAACGTGGTATTGACCAACATGCATATCACGCCCCAAACCAATGCACCGCAAATTTACATTGTGAATGCGGCCAATATTACCGCACCTATTCAGTTGCCCACCTGGTCGGAAAAATTCGTTTCCACCGGTACCAATCCCATTACCTATTCCGGCAATACCCGTATTGTGCAAACCATTACCGGTAACAATATGACCGTAACCGGCGCCGCCGCTTACAATAACAGCCATATTGAAAAAGAAAGCACCGACGTTACGGTAGCGCCTTTAGGGGAAGGCAACGGCCGTTTGGTGGTGTATTACCAAAATACACCTACCCAACCCAACGCTACCATTCAGTCCTTGCTGACCGAGTACTTTAATGACTTGGGATTGGAAGCAAGCTCTTCTATTGCCGCCGTAACCGAACTGCAAATTATTTCGGTTGGTGACAAACGGGTGACCAAAAACGATATTGAGTACATAAAAGGCAACCAATTGCCGTCGTTGACCCATTTGGATATGGAACGCGCTACTGTTATTGACAACAGTACACCCAATCGTTTGGGTACCAGCGCGTTTTCCGGCTGTGAAAAACTGACAAACTTGGTTCTTCCTCAAAACCTGGAACAATTGGGTACCTTTTCTTTGGCAAGCATGAATCCCAACCTGCTGGTTACCATTCCTGCGTCGGTCACTACCTTTGATGATGAATGGTATTATAATGGAAAATACGTTGCATTTGCTTCGCCTACTCCCATTTCAAATGCTTTGCAAGGGATGGATCAAGTACAAGCCATTTTTGTAGAAGAAACCTATATTGAATCCTACCGCACCATTTTTAGCCGTTATGAAACCAAAGTGTATCCCTTGGCACAAATGGACGATACAGGCACCCATTTTGTACGGCAACTTTCCGGAACAAACAACTGGGAAATCGTTTGTTACGTGGGGGCCAATACCGGTGAAATTGCCATTGGTTCCAACGTACGTGTAGGCGGTCAACCCATTACGGTAATTGGCGTAGGGGATTACAGCTATTGCAACACCTTAAGCGGTGCCAATCCTGTTATTCGTTTTGCCGATAGTGTGGAATATGTGGGTGCGTATGCCTTCTACAAAACCACTATAACCCAAATTACCGATTGGGGCACCCATATGAAAACCATAGAACCGTGGGCGTTTTCCAACGCAAACCGTCTGGCTTCCGTGGCAACCATGCCCGATTCTATGGAGTTGATCGATAACCACACATTCTATTATTGCACGGCGTTAACCACTTTAAATACCGGTGGCACGACCTATGTCGGCAATCGAGCCTTTGAACGGTGTTCGACTATGACCCATATAACCATGCCCAAGGTTGAGACCATTGGGGACGGTGTGACGGACAACTATGTTTTCTATTACTGTTCAAAATTGGTTTCGGTATCGGCTCCTTGCTTGTATCAAGTGAACAACGGGTACACCTTTGCCTATTGCACTTCTTTGCGTGAGATTATTTTGGGAAGTGAGAAAACCGTCACCCTGGGTAGCAGTAGCGTATTTTATCAAACCTCTTCGGAACGAATTAAATTGTTTGTTCCTGAACGGTTGGTAGCCGATTATAGTACTTACAGTACGTTAGGCGGTATCAACAAATTAAAGATTTATCCCACCGGGGAAAAAATGGGGGACAATTCTGCCACCTATGGTTACAATATCGGGGAATATATTGTCTCCGATCAAATCAATGAGGACGGTACGGTTACGCTTATTACCTCCAACTTGTCTTATACCGGTGAGGTAACCTTGCCCAATGAATGGAACGGCAAACCCATTACCTCGATTTATGAAAATGCGTTCCGTAACCAAACCTTTACCAACGTAACCTTGCGCTTTGGTTCCAATCTGCAAAAAATCGGCAAAAACGCCTTCTATGGGTTAAACGGTATTGTTGGGAATTTGACCCTGCCCAACGGAATGCAAGAGCTCGCCGATGGAGCATTTAGCAACTGTAAAGGGATTACCTCGGTCAATACCGGTGGCACACAAACCTTGGGCGCCTCGGTCTTCATGAGTTGCAGTAATTTGGTAACGGCACAATTGCCCAATGTGGTAACCGTTGGCAATAATGTGGACAATGCCGCCACGTTCTCGTCTTGTTCTTCTTTGGTTTCGGTGTCTATTCCCAAACTGGTTACGGTTTACAGAAACAATTTCTTGTCTTCGTGTCAAAACCTAAGAGAAATTTACATGGGCAGCACCGATGAAGCGTTGTCGTTGGGGACTTCTCCTTTTAACAGCATCACTAACCAAAAACCAATCAAATTATACGTTCCCGCTTCTGCTTTGGACTTTTACCTTACTAAGAGGCCCGGCAGCATTCCGGTTTCTCGTATTTACGCCCAAGGCACCAAATACGGTGAAAATTTGGTAAATGGTTACAATATTGGCGAGTACATTTATTCGGTAAATGACGACAACACCGCCACCTTGATTACCTCCAATCTTTCTTATAACGGTGACGTAACCTTGCCCGACAGTTTTGACGGACACACCGTTTCTGCCATTGGCCGCTATGCTTTTGCCAACCAAAGCTTCAGCAGCGCGAACCTTACGCTTGGCAACGGTGTAAAAACCATAGAAGATTATGCCTTTAATGCCTTAACCGGTTTGGTTTCGGTCGATTTGAAGAACGTAACGACCTTGACCGATCATTGCTTCTATCAAGTCACCGGACTTACCAATGTGGTAGCCAATAAATTGGTGACCATGACCGGCACATATAATTTCAGTGGTTGTACCAAATTGACTTCAATCAATTTGCCTGAATTGGTGACTATGGCAGGCGGTAGCAACTTTAGAAGTTGTACGGGATTGCTCACCGTTCGTTTGCCCAAATTGGTGACCATGGCAGGTGGTTATACCTTCTACGGTTGTAATAAGTTGCAAAGTGTGTATTTTGAACAAATCGCATCCTTTACCAACAACGATTTTACCAGTACCACCCAAACCACCAACATTATTATCAATAAGGTGATCAATACCTCTGCCGATATGCCTACCGTTGCTTCCAACCTGACCTATGGTCAATTTATGGTTCCCATGGCATATCAATCCTTCTATGGTACGAAGTGGAAAAACCGTCCGGTTGTTACCATGGACCAGGTTGTTACCGATGCCCAAGGCAACCAGTACTTCTTCTTGCCCAACGGCAATGAATGTACCATTAGTTATTTCATGGGTAGTGCGACTGCCTTGACCATTCCCGCTACCGTTACGGTGGATGCTACTACCTATACGGTAACGGCGATTCAACCGGGTGCATTCCAAAGTGTTTCCACCGTGCTCAACACGGTGACCTTACCTGCAGGCTTGCACACCTTT
Organism: Clostridia bacterium; assembly: GCA_017556785.1. Lineage (GTDB taxonomy): Bacteria > Bacillota > Clostridia > Oscillospirales > Acutalibacteraceae > UMGS1484. Next base: position 8,923 of record JAFYMD010000148.1, read on the forward strand.
GAAACCGAGACGCTTGCCGAGGTTACTACCTTGACCGCTATTCAAGTGGATGCTGCCAACCGTTCCTTTACTTCTAAAAACGGTGTGCTGTATACCAAAGACGGTAAAATGCTGTTGCGGTATCCCAAAGCCAATACGGCTTCGTCTTACACGGTGGACAATGACACCATGGCGATCGGTGCCAAGGCATTTGCAGGGGCGTCGAATCTGTCGGCGGTTACCTTTGGCAGCAATTTGACCGCTATTGACAGTACCGCATTTTTGAATTGTGCTCCTGCCACCGTCACCTTTACCGGTGCGACACCGCCCATCTTAATGGGTACCGGTATTTTTGACACGGTGGTAACCGGGTTTGCCATGCGTGTGCCTGCCGGTAGTACCGAAGCTTACGTACGCGGGGTCAACTTTACTCCCTATGCTCCCTATATCAACGACGGTACGCCCATTCCTGCCTCCGGGAACATGAACCAAACCCCGTGGTCGGCTTCCGGTTCCGGTTTAATCAACACGACCGCCGCTTTGCCGCCGCAGGCGATTACCTCTCCTTTAACCAAAAAAGACGACGAGGAAGACGACCTGTTTGCTTTATGATTTGTTTTGATTGATCGATGAGAGAAGCTTTGCCGATTGCATCTGTGCCAGATGAAATCGTAGGGCTTCTCTTTGATTTTGTCGCTGTTTTTCCGACAAGGAGGAATCGCAACTGTTTTCTATGCAATCGCGAATCCGCCGCCGTAAATATTCGTATTCGGTCATGGAATCACCTCAACATTGGTTTACCCCACCCGGCTTAAACTATGCAAAAATCCCGAGATAAGCGATATGCTTACCTCGGGATTTACCGATTACTGAATCATTGCGATTTTCGCGGTTTCACGATAAATCGAAAACGACTGTCATCGCTGTACCACATGGGATGGTTGCATCCCCAAATGTTGTTGTATAGATTGAAATACAGATCTTGCGGATCCTTGAGAGCTTTCACATCCAGTAACCGCCGACCGTAGGGTGCTACCAAAGTAGCATCTAAGCTTTCTATGGTTACGGATTTGTTTCGTACACCGTAATCCGTAGCGGCCAGCAAGGGACTGTACAGTACATCATCGGCGGCGATCCATTGTCCCAGTTTGCGAATTTGCCAATCTGCTTCCTCTAGGCCCAGCCATTTGAACCAATAGGCCTGAGGCAGACGATTGGCTTTTTGTCCCAACCAGCGGATTTCAATGCGATTGTCCTGTAGGATGGCGTACAGTTGAGGGAGCCCTTGTTCTTTGGCGATCTGCTTCTCAAAGGTCAATTCAATCACGGTTTGGACACCATCGGTATATGCTCGTCGAGGAATAGCGGGGAATATGCCACCCTGATAGTTTGGCAAACCAAATTTGGTGTTGTCCTGCCAAACCCATTCCACAGTTTGCATCTCTTCTTTCATATACCCTCGGATGAAGCGGGCATAATCGTTTCGATCAAACAACTGCCAACTGACTTTAAAATCAAGAGAGGGCAGGGGAATCTCCTGCATGTTGCTCACATCGGGACGATGAACACAGTAAGGAGCCACTATCCCCAATGCGTCACAGGCTTTGGTGGTATACTCTCGTTTTTCCTGCCAGCTTTGCTCATAAGGAATCTTTTTTTCTCGAGGAACTTGCTCAAAATCTTTTAATAAGTAAGTTTCGAAATCAGGGAACATAAATTCCCAACCACCCCAGGTGTGTTCCGGTACCAGTAGTAAATTGTCGGAAATATCGCCTTGTATGCCGTGATGTTCAATGTGTCGCAACAAATCTCGGTATACCCCTACCTTTTTGGGATCGGTTCCCACATTTTGAATCCAAAGATCCCCGATCTCTTTGGTGACAATCGGCAATGCGTGTTTGATCTCGCGTAGTTTTATCGCTACGTCATTTAAGGTAGCGGCACGAATATTGGCGTGAGGATATTGCTCACGTAAACGAGCATATAACGCTTGAATCTCATCTATTGTTTGAGGGCCGGTGTTGTCATGGGTAAAACCAAAGGTGATAACAAAGTCATCAAACACCATGGTGTCGCCGTAATCCGATTGATACATGAGTATAATCTCGTCTTCTCCGTTTTGCCAACGGCACAGCGGTGGAATCGGAGGTAGCTTGTAAGCGGGATTGACTCCCAAATGTAAGAATTCAATGCCTGCGTTTACCATGGAGGGAATCATGGCCTTGGTGTGGCCCGGTACATCAGACATTTTGGCGGCGATTGTGGTTTTCCCAAAACGGCGGTCAAGCTCTTGAGATAGCGACAGCCCGTATTCAAACAACTGTCGATTCATACTTTCGGTGAAGGTAGTAAACGGTAGTCCGTGCCAAGCGATGATTCCCTCTCGGATGGCTTGTGCAACGCGACCGTCGGTGTCTCGTTTGAGCGCCTCATAGACCAGCCAGGA
>JAFYMD010000149.1 GCA_017556785.1 Clostridia bacterium
CCCTCGTGCATGCCGGCGTGGCCAACCTTACCAGCCTCGACCTGCGCTACATCAACTCTGAAGACGTGACCGCCAAGACCGCCGATGCCCTGCTCAAGGACTGCGACGGCATCCTCGTTCCCGACGGTTTCGGCTACCACGGTGTTCAGTTTAGAAAGCAGCCATTTGTCCATAACCGACAGTTTGTCATAATCCAAAGAATATTTGGTGGGGTCAAACTGGTCAATGTCGGCATACAACACAAAGAAAGCGTAGGTGTTCCACAAGGTACCCATAAACTTGCGTTGTCCTTCGGTTACGGCTTTGCCGTGGAAACGGTTGGGCAGCCAAGGAGCAGAGTTGATGTAGAAATACCAACGAATGGCGTCGGCACCGTAGGTTTCCAAAGCGTCGAAGGGGTCCACCGCGTTGCCTTTGGATTTAGACATCTTTTGACCATTCTCATCTTGCACGTGACCCAAAACGATAACGTTTTTATAGGGGGCCTTGTCAAAAATCAAGGTAGAAATGGCAAGCAGGGAGTAGAACCAACCACGGGTTTGGTCAACCGCTTCGGAAATAAAGTCGGCAGGGAATTGGGCTTCGAACAACTCTTTGTTTTCAAAGGGATAGTGATGTTGGGCGAAGGGCATAGAGCCGGAGTCGAACCAACAGTCAATTACTTCGGGCACCCGTTTCATTTGCTTGCCGCAAATGGGGCAGGCGATGGTTACGTCGTCAATATACGGACGATGCAGTTCAATGTCATCGGGGCAGTTGTCGGACATGGATTTCAGTTCTTCAATACTGCCAATGGAGTGCCGATGACCGCATTCACATTCCCAAATATTTAAGGGAGTACCCCAATAACGGTTACGGGAAAGACCCCAGTCTTGCACGTTTTCCAACCAGTCGCCGAAACGACCTTTACCAATGCTTTCGGGAATCCAGTTAATGGTGTTGTTGTTGGCAATCAGGCGGTCGCGAACCTCGGTCATTTTAATAAACCAAGAATCCCGTGCATAGTAAATCAGGGGAGTATCACAACGCCAGCAATGAGGGTAATCGTGCTCGAATTTAGGAGCCGAGAACAACTTGCCGTCTTTTTCCAAGTCAATCAAAATCGGCTTGTCGGCATCTTTTACAAACATCCCTGCGTAAGGGGTGTTGTCGGTCATGTTACCGGCGGCATCTACAAATTGAACAAAGGGCAGGTCATAGCGGCGACCTACGTTTGCGTCGTCTTCACCAAATGCGGGAGCAATATGAACAATACCGGTACCGTCGGTCATGGTAACGTAGCTGTCGCAGGTGATGTAGTGACCTTTTTTGTTTTGTTTTGCCACAAATTCGCCGGTGCAGGCAAACAGGGGTTCGTATTCTTTGTGTTCCAAATCGGTACCCACGAAGGTTTCCAAAACTTCGTAAGCAGGGCCGTCCTCGGCAAGTTCCCCAAGCACCTTGTCAAGCAAAGCTTGCGCCATGTAATAGGTGTAACCGTCGGCGGCTTTTACTTTGCAATAGGTTTCATCGGGGTTTACGCACAATGCCACGTTAGAAGGCAAGGTCCAAGGGGTGGTGGTCCAAGCGAGGAAATAAGCATTTTCGCCAATTACCTTAAAACGTACCACGGCGGAACGTTCTTTTACGGTTTTGTATCCTTGGGCTACTTCGTGAGAAGACAAGGGGGTACCGCAACGGGGGCAATAAGGAACGATTTTAAAGCCTTTGTACAGCAAGCCTTTATCGTAAATTTGTTTTAATGCCCACCATTCCGACTCAATAAAGTTGTTTTCGTAGGTAACATAGGGATCGTCCATATCGGCCCAGAAACCAACCGTGCCGGAGAAATCTTCCCACATGCCTTTGTATTTCCAAACCGATTCTTTACATTTTTGAATAAAGGGGTCTAACCCGTATTCTTCAATTTGTTCTTTGCCGTCTAATCCCAGCAGTTTTTCTACTTCAAGTTCAACCGGCAGACCGTGGGTGTCCCAACCCGCCTTACGAGGAACCATATAGCCTTTCATGGTGCGGTAACGGGGAATCATGTCTTTAATAACACGGGTCAACACGTGACCAATGTGGGGTTTGCCGTTGGCGGTGGGAGGACCGTCGTAAAATACATAGGGTTCTCCTTGTTTGCGACTTTCAATACTTTTTTCAAAGATTTGATTGTCTTTCCAAAATTGTTCGATGGCCTTTTCCCGTTCTACAAATCGTAGGTCGGTAGGTACCTTTTTGTACATTTGCCATTCCTCCATAAAAAATAATAAAACCCTTGTCCCGTCGGGACAAAGGTATACCTTTGTTTATAACCACCCTGCACGGTACAAAACGATGCGGTCTTCCTGTAACGGGGAAGAAAACCGATGTGCCTTACTCTCATTGGATTTCACGCACACAGCTCGGGAGGGATATTCGTCAAACTGCTACTCATACCGACCTTGCACCCTCGTCGGCTCGCTGAAATTTTGGCAGATAAGACTACTGACTCCGTCAACGCTTTTCATACACATTCAATATAGCACAAATCAAAGGGGATGTCAAATGATTTTTCAGTTGACATCCTTACAAATTATACTCAATAAAAAATACAGACCGCTGAAAGTAGGCGTTTCACAAATACGCCATTCAATCAGCAATCTGTATCTGATACTAAAGTACCACAAGATCCGGAAAATGTCAAGGACGATATTTTATTGCAAATGATTCATCGGTTTTCCAACGCCCGTTTCAGCTCGGCATCCAAAAATGCTTCATTGTAAATGTAAGTGCCTTTGGATTTCGCATAAACCGATGCCACATCGGGCACGTCGGTGGTAGCCCATGCTTTGGCTTCATCGGTTTCCATCATTTCGGCGATTTTGGAGGCATAGAATTTCATGTCCTTTTGTTGGGTTTCGGTAACGTATCCGTCGCAAAGATAATCTTCCCATAGTACGCCGGGGATTCCGCCGTTTTCATATACTGCTTTAAACATTTGGAATACCGAAAGTTGGGTGTTAATGTAAGCACCGCACAAATCATCGGAGGCAGAATCCAAGTTGTATTCTACGGTATACATACTGTCGGCGTATTTGGGGTTGATGGCAATATCTCGCATACGGTTGGATTGGAATAACGGCATGCTGGTGATGCCAAGGGAAGTAGAAGACGAAACCAATTTTTCCAGTTCGCTCACACTGTAGGGGAGAGTAACGTAGTCGGAGTGGAGGAAAACCGTACCCGATTTTGCCAAAATTTGAGGAATCAAGGCATTTCTGCGTTGGCTGTAATAGGTGTGACGGAAGTGGGAGTTGGTAGTGTCATAAGGTACCACACCGGTCATGTTGCCCCCTTCGGTACGAATCCCAACAGTAGTGTCCAAAGAAGCGGCGGGGAAATCGGGGTTGTCTATCGCATAATTTTTCATGATATTGATAGCTTCTTGATACCCATAGGTGCGTTCCAAGGTGCGATAAATGTCAAAATCATTCATGGCAGGGGACCATTCGTAGAAATCGGAATTTCCTTGGGTATAGTTGCACCAACCGTGGTCATCGGTGGTTCCGTATTCGGGATCAATCTCCTTTACACTGCTGTAAGCGGTGCCCCAAGCAG
>JAFYMD010000150.1 GCA_017556785.1 Clostridia bacterium
CAATCAAGTGGTTCGTGATTTGTCCTTTGCGGTAGAACAAGGCACCTATTTGTGCATTGTGGGGGAAAACGGTTCGGGAAAATCCACCTTGCTGAAATGTTTGTTGGGACTCAAAAAGCAATTTTGCGGTCAGGTGACCTTTGCCCCGGGCTTTGGCAGAGAAAAAATCGGTTATTTACCCCAAAAGACCGAGGTGCAACAAGATTTTCCCGCTACGGTAGAGGAGATCGTGTCCTCCGGATTGTTGGGACGGGATAAAAAACGGTTGTTTTATACCAAGGAACAAAAAAAGCAAGTCCAAGAACAGTTGGAACGGCTGGAAATTGCCGACTTGAGTAAAACCGATTTTCGTGAATTGTCGGGAGGACAACAGCAACGGGTCCTGTTGGCGCGAGCGTTGATTGCCGCCACGCAAATGCTGATTTTAGATGAGCCTGCCAATGGCTTGGATCCCATGGTGACTGCCGAATTATACCGAATCATAGACGAAAAAAACCAACAAGGTATGACGGTGGTTATGGTGTCGCACGACATAGAAACCGCTTTGCATGCGGCTCGGCACGTGTTGTATTTGGCAGAAGACACCTATTTTTTCGGAACCAAAAGCGAATATATTCATTCCCCGTTGTTCCGCCGATTTTTGGGAGGAAATGCATGATGTGGTTGACAGAATTATTTACCGACCCTTATTTATCCAAAATCGTTTGGCGAGCATTGGCGGTGGGGGTTTTTGTTTCTCTGTGCGCCGCTTTGTTGGGGGTTACGCTGGTACTCAAGCGATTTTCCATGATCGGTGACGGATTGTCCCACGCAGGGTTTGGCGTGTTGGCATTTTCGGCATTGCTGGGCTTGGGGCAAGAGTGGCAAATGGAATTTACCCTGCCCATTGTGATGGTAATTTCATTTTTGTTGTTTCATTTAACCGCCAAAGGACGACTCAAGGGCGATGCCGCCATTGCGGTGATCTCTTCTTCGGCCATGGCGATCGGTGTGATCGTATACAATTTAAACGGCGGTATGACGGCCGATGCGTGCAGCAGCTTGTTTGGATCGGCTTCGGTGATTACCTTGACCGACAAGGATTTGGCGATCAGCATGGTGCTTTCGATTACGGTGCTGTTATTGTTTACGCTGTTTTATCGCCGTATTTTTGCGGTGACCTTTGACGAGACCTTTGCCGCCGCTTGCGGCGTGGCAGGAACAGGATACCGTATGTTGATCGCGTTGCTGACCTCGGTGACGGTAGTGGTGGGCATGAAAATGATGGGGGCGGTCATGATTTCCGCCTTGGTCATTTTTCCTGCGTTAACGGCTATGAGGTTGAACAAAAGCTTCAAGGGTGTGGTGCTGACCGCCGCCGCCGTTTCGGTGGGATGTTTCCTAATCGGCTTTTTGGTGGCTTGTGTTATGGGTCTGCCCACCGGACCGTGTGTTGTGGTGGTCAATTTGTTGGCATTGTTAGGTGCTGCAGCATGGCGGGGGATTGCACGATAACCGAGCTTTTATAAAATCAAAAACAGCAAGACGAAGGCAACGTATGGTCTTACAATTTTTTCTTGCTATATTTGAGGTGAGGTGGTATGATGAAATCAATCGGACGGAAAGAAGGAGTGGTTATGAACCGCGTTTTGATAAGATTGGGTGCGATGTTGCTTGCGCTTACGCTGATTTGTTCCTTGGGGAACTACCCTGTGCTGGCTCTTTCTATGGCACAACCTGCCTATGAAAAAGATTCATTTTCTCACTACGTGGACCGAGAAGGGCTTGCCGTAAGGGAAGAACTGCTGTGGGGGTTTGAAGAGGCGCTTCATTATCACTCGCTTGACACCACCGATGCCACCCAAGGCAAAGGCTGCGGTATGGTTACCTTGGCGCAAGATGCCCCCTCTACCACCCTTGTGTTTCATTTGACCAATCGCTTTTTGGCAAATGCTTCCGATTTGAAAAAGGTCACCTTTAAATTGGACGTTTGGATCAACGACATGAGTCTGTTGGGTCACGACCACGAATCGGTACAACCCGACGGCGATTTTTCTCATAACGGCACGTTGTATTTCGGTTTGCAAGATGAAAACGGTCGCAACCATAAAATCTTTACCTCCATCAGCGACAACAACGGTTATGCCGGTTGGCAGACCTTGGAATTTAGCCTGCTTCACGACAACAGCAAGCACGACGATATCAACTATTCCCGCATTACCAACGCATTCCTTCACATTATCGGTCGCAAAGGGTTGACCATTAAGTTTGACAATTTGCGAGCTTGTTATTATTCCAATGAAGGTTACGTACCCAATACCGACGGATTCCCCGACGGGTGTCGGATTCTTTCCCGTTGCGATGCTCAAAGCTTGGACGGTTTGGTGATTTCGGAATGGTACGGTGCCAAAATGGATTTTGAAAACAAGCGGTATGGTACTTCCTGCCTTGCGTTTAACTGCACCAAAAAAGATGATTACCGTATCTTTTTCGGCCCACGGAATATCACCTTGAATTATAACACCGACTATATCTGTTTTTGGGTGAAGGTTCCCGAATATGCCAAGCTTGCGACGTGGTTTTTGGAAGCCAATCAGGTGCAGGACAGCATTGAGTATGAAAATCCGGGCGCATCGGTCACCAATATTACACAGCATGCGGTAGGTGGATTTCGGTATGGGGAATGGAATTTGATTCAACTGCCCCTTACTGCGTTGAATAAAAACAACGCAGGAAACACCTTAAATCTGCAACATTTTCGCATGGTACCCACCTCGGCAGGGGAGGATTTCACCTTTTTGTTAGACCAAGTGTACGTATGCAATGCCGACCAAGCCGCCGTGGCCGCCCAAGAATTGTTGGATGAACGACAAGCAGTTGCCGACAAGGCCGCCGCCAAGGTGGTGGAAACCCAAATTGAGGGACTTACCGTGCAATCGTTAGATGATAAACCCGCTGTGGTAGCCGCACGA
>JAFYMD010000151.1 GCA_017556785.1 Clostridia bacterium
GGAAAAGGTAGAGATCATGCGACCGGCCTATGCGATCGAGTATGATTGTATCGATTCCTTGGGACTCAAGCCCACTTTGGAAGTAAAGGGATTTGACGGTCTGTATGGAGCGGGGCAATTTAACGGTTCGTCAGGGTATGAAGAAGCCGCTGCCCAAGGCTTGGTAGCAGGGGTCAATGCCGCCCATAAAGTGCTGGGCAAGGCTCCCTTTGTTTTGTTACGTTCCGGTTCTTACATTGGCACATTGATCGATGATTTGGTGACCAAGGGATGTTCCGACCCGTATCGCATGATGACGTCGCGCTCGGAATACCGCTTGGTGTTGCGCCAAGACAATGCCGAGGAACGATTGTTACCCCTTGGATACGAATTGGGTCTAATTGAGGAAGCACGTTATCAACGGTTCCTGCAACGTAAGGCCATGAAAGAACAGGAAATGGAACGGGCAGAGCAAACCGTGTTGCCTCCCACGCAACAACTAAATGATATTTTGCAAGCTTGTGAAACGGCACCCGTTCATACGGGAGTTCGGTTGGCGGAGTTGTTGCGTCGTCCGCAGTTGAACTATGAAGTGTTGGCTCCGGTTGACGTTACCCGTCCCAATTTGCCGACCGAAATTTTGGAACAAGCTGAAGTTGAGCTGAAATATGCAGGCTATATTAAACGGCAACAAGCACAAATCGAGGAACAAAAACGTCTGGAAACGAGACGATTACCGGAAGATATGGACTATACAACCGTTACCGGCTTGCGATTGGAAGCGGTGGAAAAGCTCGGTCGCGTTCGTCCGCTCAGCATAGGACAAGCCGCCCGCATTTCCGGGGTTTCTCCCGCTGATCTTTCGGTCTTGTTGATTTGGTTGGAAAAACAGACCAATCGCCAATGAAAAGAATGTAAAAAGACCAATCCGAAGTAAAAATCGGGTTGGTTTTTTTGCGTTTTTCAATCGGTTTGTATATTATGTGTATGGTGTGTATATAAAACAGTTGTTCTGTTGCAAAACGTTCGATTTTGCGTATGAAAATCCCGCGAAATGGCAAAAAACGGCTTGAGATAAAGGGTATACTATCTGTAATATCGACGAGGGGATAAATGCCAAAAATAATCATTATGTAAACTTGTAAACATTATACTCTTTCAACCTCAATTGGGCTCGCGGTATTCGACATTTTTTGTCAAAAACTGCAAAAAAGCCTTGTGTACCAACGGTTTTTGGTGTGTTGAAAACTCTGTTGAAAGTGTTGATTACTTTTGGTATATGCATTGAATATGTAATTTTTATGTTAAGTGAATTATGGTGAACTCAAATTAAATTTTTAACAATTTACACGGCAAATTCACCTTTGTCATATTTTCCATAAAAAAAGGAGAAAAAAAGTTAGGAAATCTATTGATTCTACAAGAATTTATGGTAGAATATGAATAAAGTACCATAGAGTAGTTTTGTTACTCGCTATACATAAGGTAAGGAACGATTGCAGTATGGAAAATGTGTTGTCAGCCTTTGCCGACGGGTTTAACAATTTGGTCGGTGTTGTCATGGGGATTTCGATCGGGGATATTTTAGATATCCTTGTGCTGACATTCCTGATTTACAAAGCAATTAAATTGGTGAGAGATACCCATGCAGGTCAGTTGCTGAAAGGAATCATTTATTTGTTGGTTGCCAGTTTGGTGGTAAACCTGCTGGATATGACCATGCTCAAAATGATTTTGCAAATGGTTTGGGAATTGGGGTTCATCGCCCTGATCGTGCTGTTTCAGCCGGAGTTGCGCCATTTGCTGGAGCGTTTGGGAAAAAGTAAGCTCAAAATGTTGGGTCGCGTAACCATGGAGGAAGAAGAGCAAACCATTCGCAATACCATCGATCATTTGGTGAAATCTTCTGTGGCTATGTCCGAGACCAAAATCGGTGCGCTTATGGTTTTGGAGCAATCCACCATATTAAATGATGTGGTTTCTTCCGGTACGGTGGTCGATGGTGCGGTTACCCGCGAATTGCTGTGCAATATTTTTTATCCGAAATCTCCGTTGCACGATGGAGCGGTGGTTGTGCGGAATAATCGCGTATATGCCGCATCCTGCATTTTACCTTTGACTCAAAACCACGACATTTCCCGTGAGTTGGGTACGCGGCATAGATCGGCATTGGGTATGAGCGAAAATTCCGACGCAGTCGTGATTGTTGTTTCGGAAGAAACCGGTACGATTTCAATTGCCCATAACGGTGAATTGAAGCGCGGGTACGATTCCATTACGCTAAAAACCGAGTTAGAAGCCTTGCTGATTGGCGATCGGTTCGAAAATAAAACCGAAAATAAAATGAAAGTTTGGAAAAGGTGGTCGAAATGAATAAATTAAAAACGTTGACAAACCTTTTTAACAACAATCGTTTTCTGATGTTTTTTTCTCTCGCCTTGTCTATTGTGATATGGTTTACGGTTTCAATCGTATATAGTCCGGAAGCCGGTCGTACCATTTCCCAAATTCAGGTGGAAATTACCTTTGGCGACCAAAACGCGGCTTACAAGATTTATTCCGATAGTGAAATGTTTGCCTCGGTAACGGTCAGCGGTAAAAAATACGAAGTTGATCGTTTGGGAATCGGTTCGTTTGTGGTTGGTGCGCAGGTTACGTCGGTCAAAAGCGGCGATATGTATACGCTGGATCTGACGGCACGTCCCAAGGATTCTTCATGGGATTTTGATATTACGTCGATTTCTCCGTCAACCATCAACGTTATGGTTGACGTGGAGCAGAAAAAAGACTTTAACGTTTCCATCGATTGCATTGGCGCCAGCATTAAATCCATAGAAAAGGAAAATGAAAGTTTGATATTGGCACCTGCATTTTCCGACAGCAAAAACGCTGTTGTCACGGTTATCGGCCCCGATTCCGAAGTGCGCCAAATTGCTCGCATTGCCGCTGTGGCCGATGTAAACAAGGAGTTGTCCGAGACCGAAGCGTTTGAAGCGCGGCTGGTAGCATACGATTCATTGGGATCGATTGTTTATGATTCTCATAGCCGTTTATCGAAATTGCATTATACCAAGTTTTCCTATGAAACGGTTGAAGTAGTCGCCAACGTTTATATGCGAAAAACGGTGCCGGTTGAGTATACCGTAAAAGGGGGAGGCGAGGATTTACCTCCCATTACCTTGCAACAAATGATTGATGGTGACGTTGTGGAAAACGTCAAAGATCATACGGTAAGCATTCAAGGTCCGGTGAGCGTAGTTGGTGCAATGGATAAAGTGACGTTGGTAGAGGAAATTGACCTTTCCAAAATTCAAATCGACGATCCGGCAACCCACACGTTTTCGTTGCAACTGCCTTATATCGACGGTGTTAGTTATACCGAATTCGGTGATCAGATCAACGTAGCTGACGTTGTGTATTTGGCTACGGTGGATTTGGAAGGCTATACAAAACTGAACGTGCGAGTGGATCATTCCCGCGTACAGGTGAAAAATGCAATAGAGGGCATTCGGATTACTGCCAATCAAGGGAATCAAACGATTACCATACTTGGTCCGGCATCTCAACTGGATGACATCGAAACCGACGACATTGTGTTGACGGTAGATGCCCAAACGATTAGCAAAGGTGCTACCTCCAGCGAGGAAAGTGCTGTTGTTACGGTGAACAATGCCCCGTCTTGTTGGGCAATTGGTACGTATAAGGTTTCATTAGATATTATTAAACAATAAAGGAGGCTTGCACTTATGAAAAGAAAAATCGCTTTTTTGTTATCGATTATCATAGCAGTAGGCGGACTCGTGGTTCCCGTACATGCACAAGAGCAAGCTGAAGGTGTTTATGGGATTGACTATGTAACATACGGCGACGTTAACTATGACGGCGCCGTTGCCGCTTCCGATGCTTTGGTTGTTTTACAAAACGTGGTAGGAAAGGTAACGCTGGATCAACATAAAACCGAGGTAGCCGACGTTGACAACGATAACAAAATTTCTGCCGCCGATGCGTTAATGGTTCTACGCTTTGTGGTTGGAAAGACTACGGAATTTCCTGCCGGTGTGACGTATAACATTCGTACGGAAGAGGAACCTTCTGCCGATGCAATTGCCGCAAAGGCTGTGGAGGATTCCATTGAAGGGATCGGTACGGTAACCTTGGAGAAAGAAGCCGAAATTACCGCCGCGCGTTTGGCATATACTGCTTTGACCGATGCGCAAAAGGCATTGGTTGGCAATTTGCCGGTATTGGAAGCCGCCGAAAACGCTTTGGCAGGACTGAAAGCCCAAGCAGAACAAGAGGCAAAAGATAAAGCCGCCGCCAAATCGGTGGACGATGCTATTGCTAATATCGGTACAATCACCTTGGAGAAAGAAGCCGAAATTACCGCCGCCCGTGAGGCATATGCTGCTTTGACCGATGCGCAAAAGGCACATGTCACCAAACTTGGCGTGTTGGAAACTGCTGAGCATACCTTGGCAACTTTGAAAGTCCAAGCGGAGCAAGAGGCCATAGATAAAGCCGCCGCTAAAAAAGTGGACGATGCCATTGATAATATTGGTACC
>JAFYMD010000152.1 GCA_017556785.1 Clostridia bacterium
ATTTTGCTATCATGTTTTTGGCGACCGAAGGTTTGTATGCCGAGGTGTTGCGACGTCCCGGTTTAATCGAAGAGTTGCAATCCAAATACCGTATTATGGTTTGCGGACCGACCACCATCACCGCATTTTTAAATACATTACGCATGGGCTTTAAAACCATTGCTATGGACCGTAGAGCCGCAGATGTATGGAAGATTTTGGGTGCCGCAAAAGCGCAATACGCAACCTTTGAGGGCGTTTTGGAAAAAACAAAACGCAAGATTGAAGAGGCGGGTTCTACTTTGGATCAAGCGGTGCATCGCAATGCGATGATACAGAAAAATTTGCGGTCGGTTGAGGTTTTGGAACCGATGCAAGCAGAAGAAATTCTTGGTATTGAATCGTAAATAAGGAGTGTTATCATGTTTCAAGCAGAAAAAGTTAAAAATGATTGCGTTGCCTGGATTCGCGATTTTTTTGAAAAAAACGGAAAAGACTGCAATGCCGTAGTAGGTATTTCGGGCGGTAAAGACAGTTCGGTTGCGGCGGCTTTGTGTGTCGAGGCTTTGGGTAAAGAACGTGTAATCGGTGTTTTAATGCCTTGTGGTGTTCAACATGATATTGACGCTGCTTATTTATTGGTTAAACACCTTGGAATCAAACATTACGAAATTAACGTAAAAGAAGCAATTGACGGTTTGGTATCTGCCATGCCCGATTCTTTGGTATTGTCTACTCAATCAAAGACCAACTTGCCTCCCCGCATTCGCATGTCTACACTTTACGCTGTATCGCAAAGTTGCAATGGGCGTGTGGTAAATACTTGTAATTTGTCTGAAGATTGGGTGGGATATTCTACCCGCTATGGTGATGCCGCAGGGGATTTCAGCCCTTTGAGCCATTTGACGGTTGCTGAAATTTTACAAATTGGCAGTTTGTTGGGGTTGCCGGATGAATTGGTTTATAAAACGCCCATCGATGGACTTTGTGGTAAAACCGACGAAGAAAACTTAGGGTTTACCTATGCCGAGTTAGACCGCTACATTCGTACCGGTGAAATAGATGACTTGAGTAAAAAACAACGAATTGATACGTTGCATAAAAATAATTTGTTTAAATTAGAATTGTTGCCTTCGTTTAAACCCAATATCGATTAAATGAAAGTGATTACAAGAAAATATCTTGTAATCACTTTTTTGCAGTACATTTTCTTTTTTTCAAAATGTCTATATAGACTTTCATTTTTGTAAAAATTGTGATATAATAATACAAACGTTCAATATTTGATTTTTTATAAAAAGGAGTGAGAAAACGGTGGACAAGTTTGTTTTGCATTCAAATTTTAAACCTATGGGTGACCAACCACAAGCTATTGAAAAACTCAGCGAAGGCATCAAAAATGGCTTAAAAGAGCAGGTTTTATTAGGTGTTACAGGTTCGGGAAAGACCTTTACTATGGCAAATATTATAGAAAAAGTAAACCGCCCGACCCTCGTTCTCGCTCACAATAAAACACTCGCCGCGCAGTTATGCAGCGAGTTTAGGGAGTTTTTCCCCGACAATGCGGTGGAATATTTTGTTTCCTATTATGACTATTATCAGCCTGAGGCATATATACCGGGTACCGATACTTATATTGAAAAAGATTCGGCAATCAATGATGAAATCGACAAACTGCGCCACTCGGCAACCTCGTCGTTAAGTGAACGGCGCGACGTGATTATCGTTGCCAGCGTTTCTTGTATTTATACTTTGGGGAACCCCATTGACTACCGCAATATGGTAATTTCATTACGACAAGGTATGGAAAAAGAACGAGATACCTTGATTCGCAAATTGGTAGATATTCAATATGAACGAAACGATATTGCTTTTACGCGTAACAAGTTTCGTGTAAGGGGTGATGTGGTAGAGATTTTCCCCGCTTATTCCGGTGATAAGGCTATCCGTGTGGAATTTTTCGGTGATGAAATTGATCGTATTCGCGAAATTAACCCGCTCACCGGCGAAATTCTCAATACCATGTCACACGTCGCCATATATCCCGCTTCTCACTACGTTATTGACGGTGACAAAAAAGAAACCGCCTTGGAACAAATTCGCTTAGAAATGGAAGAACGTGTTGCTTGGTTTAAGAAAAACGACAAGTTGTTGGAAGCACAACGGTTGCGTCAACGTACCGAACATGATATTGAAATGTTGCGTGAAATTGGGGTATGTAAAGGAATTGAAAACTACTCTCGTGTTATGAGCGGTCGACCTGCAGGCAGTAAACCATTTACGTTGCTTGACTATTTCCCCGACGATTATATTATGTTTGTTGACGAATCACACGTGACTTTACCGCAGGTGCGCGGTATGTTTGGTGGCGATTATGCCCGTAAAAAGAATTTGGTGGATTTTGGTTTTCGTCTTCCTTCGGCTTACGACAATCGACCGTTGAATTTTGATGAATACTATAACCACGTTAATCAAGTGGTATATGTTAGTGCGACCCCCGGTGAATTTGAACTTTCTCATTCTCCCAAACCGGCTGAACAGATTATTCGGCCTACCGGTTTGCTTGACCCTGAGATTGTAGTAAAACCGACCGAAGGTCAAATTGATGATTTGTATGCCGAAATTTCAAAACGCACCCAAGTGGGCGAACGGGTGCTTGTGACCACTTTAACCAAAAAAATGGCAGAAGATCTTACCGAGTATTTCACGGGGTTGCAGGTGAAGGTTCGGTATATGCACCATGATATCGATACAATGGAGAGAATGGAGATCATTCGAGATTTGCGCATGGGTGAGATTGACGTGCTGGTGGGCATTAACTTGTTGCGTGAGGGGTTGGATATTCCCGAAGTATCATTGGTTGCGATTTTAGATGCAGATAAAGAAGGGTTTTTACGCAGCGCCACATCATTAATACAAACCGTTGGTCGCGCAGCTCGTAATGCTAACGGTAAGGTTATTATGTACGCTGATTCTGTTACGCCTTCTATGGAACAGGCAATCGTAGAAACCGAGCGTCGACGCAATATTCAAATGGAATACAATCAAAAACACGGGATCATACCGAAAACGATCAAGAAAGATGTTCGTGATCTTATTGAAATATCAACCAATGAAAAGGATTTAACTCATACCTCGGTGGCTCGCTTGACCAAAAAAGAACGAGAGCAATTGATTGTACAATTGGAAAAAGAAATGCGGGCGGCAGCTAAGATGTTGGAATTTGAACAAGCTGCGTATTTGCGTGATCGTATAGCAATACTCAAAGGAGAAAAGAAGAATGGCCAATGATAAAATCATCATCAAAGGTGCAAGGGAAAACAATTTGAAAAATGTCGATCTTACGATTCCTCGCGACAAGCTAATTGTTTTTACCGGCGTTTCCGGTTCGGGAAAGTCCTCTTTGGCATTTGATACCTTGTATGCTGAAGGACAGCGTCGATATATGGAATCGCTGTCTTCGTATGCTCGTCAATTTTTGGGACAAATGGAAAAACCAGACGTGGACAGTATAGAGGGATTATCGCCGGCTATTTCCATAGATCAAAAAACAACTTCCAAAAACCCTCGTTCTACGGTTGGAACCGTAACCGAAATATATGACTACCTACGTTTGTTGTATGCACGTATCGGTATACCGCATTGTCCCGTTTGCGGAAAAGAAATCAGTAAGCAATCCATCGACCAAATTGTTGATAAAATTTTACAACTGCCTTTGGGTACCAAAATACAAATATTGGCGCCGATTGTAAAAGGCAGAAAAGGTGAACACAAAAAGGAATTGGAATCCGCGCAAAAGAGCGGCTACGTTCGTGTGCGTGTTGACGGAAACGTTTATGATTTGTCGGAAGATATTGTGTTGGATAAAAATAAAAAACACGATATCGCAATCATTGTCGATCGTTTGGTTGTTAAAGAAGACATAAAAAGTCGTTTGACCGATTCGGTAGAAACAGCGTTGTCGGTGGCAGAAGGACAATTGATTTTAGATGTTATAAATGGGGAAGAACAACTGTTTTGTCAAGATTATGCTTGTCCTGAACATGGGATCAGCATTGATGAATTGAATCCGCGTATGTTTTCCTTTAACAATCCCTATGGTGCGTGTACGAAATGCGATGGGTTGGGTTCGTTTAAGAAGATCGATCCCGATTCTATTGTTCCCAATCGCTTGCTTTCTGTGAACCAAGGGGCGATTAAAGCTAGTGGCTGGAATACAAGCGGTGCTTTCGGAAGTATTGCCAAAATGTATTTTGATGCTTTGGCTAAACACTATAATTTTTCATTGGACACGCCGTTCCATTTGTTACCCGAAACGGCGGTACAAGCGTTGTTTTACGGTACAGATGGTTTGAAAATTCCGCTTGAACGTGAATTTATGGGAAAAACGATCCAAACGAGCGGTTCGTTTGAGGGAATTATCAACAACTTAGAACGTCGGTACGTTAGTACGGGTAGTTCTTATTCGCGTGATGATATAGAGTCGTATATGACCGAGCAAGAATGCCCGCAATGTCACGGAGCGCGACTTAATGAAAAATCCTTGGCGGTCACCATTGGCAATAAAAATATTTATGAAATATGCTGTATGCCTGTGGTAGATTTGTTAAACTTTTTTGATTCTTTGCAATTAAACGAAAGAGAAAAATTAATCGGGGAGCGCGTCATTAAAGAAATAAAGGAACGACTCGGATTCTTAAATAGTGTCGGATTGGGTTATTTGACCTTAGCTCGTTCTTCGGGTACGCTTTCCGGTGGGGAAAGCCAACGAATTCGTTTGGCAACGCAAATCGGTTCTTCTTTGACCGGTGTCTTGTATATTTTAGACGAGCCCAGCATTGGTTTGCATAAGCGAGACAACGAGAAATTGATCGATACCTTGAAGAAACTGCGTGATTTGGGAAATACCTTGGTTGTGGTTGAGCACGACGACGAAACCATGTTTGCGGCTGATTATATTGTTGATATTGGACCGGGGGCAGGTGTGCACGGTGGTGAAATTTTGTGTGCCGGACCTATCGATAAAATTCTCAAGTGCAAACATTCTTTGACCGCTGATTATTTGTCCGGTCGCAAGAGCATTCCGATTCCTGCGGCACGCAGACCCGGCAATGGTAAAACGTTGCAAATTATAGGCGCCGCGGAAAATAATTTAAAAAATGTTGATGTTTCAATTCCTTTGGGAACGTTTACCTGTGTGACGGGGGTATCCGGCTCCGGTAAATCTTCTCTAGTAAATGAAGTGTTGTATAAAAACTTGGCGAATGTATTAAATGGAGCCAGGAAAAAAGCGGGGAAGCATAAAGCTATTACCGGTTTGGAGTTTTTAGATAAAGTCATCGATATTAACCAAGCTCCGATTGGCAGAACACCGCGTTCAAACCCGGCAACGTATATTGGTGTATTTAACGATATCCGTGAATTGTATGCTGCCACGCCCGATGCCAAGGCAAAGGGATATGGTCCCGGTCGTTTTTCGTTTAATGTAAAAGGCGGTCGCTGTGAGGCTTGTCAGGGCGATGGCATCATTAAAATTGAGATGCACTTTTTGCCGGACGTTTACGTGCCGTGTGAAGTGTGTAAAGCCAAACGATATAATCGTGAAACCTTGGAAGTGAAGTATAAAGAGAAAAGTATTCACGATATTCTGGAAATGACCGCGGAGGAGGCTTTGGGATTTTTTGCGCATATTCCTAAAATCAAGCGAAAAATACAAGCATTGTGCGACGTTGGTTTGGGCTATATTAAACTGGGTCAACCGGCTACTACCTTGTCCGGCGGTGAAGCACAACGTGTTAAATTGGCTAGTGAGTTGTGTAAAAATCCTACCGGGAAAACCATTTACATTTTAGATGAACCGACCATTGGATTGCATACGGCAGATGTCCATCGGCTGTTAGACGTTTTGCATCGTTTGGTGCAGGGCGGCAATACCATTGTCGTGATTGAACACAATTTTGATGTGATTAAGACTGCTGACTATATCATTGATATGGGTCCCGAAGGCGGGGCAGCAGGGGGGACGGTTGTTGTTAGCGGAACACCGGAACAAATTATAAGCTGTTCTTCTTCACATACAGCACGGTTTTTAAAGGATTCTTTGAAACAAAAATAATTACGGTTAAACCTTTTGAAAAGTGTTTTCATTTTTCAAAAGGTTTTTGTTTGCATTTTTTCTTTTATTGTGGTATGATATTTAGTAATTGGAGTGTTGTTTGATGTTTGGTTATATAAAAACCTACAAACCCGAAATGAAAATCCGTGAGTTTGATGCTTATAAGGCAGTTTATTGTACTCTTTGTAAACAATTACGCAAAGATTATGGTTTTTTGGCAAGATTCACACTTAATTTTGACTACACATTTCTCGCTATGATTAGAATGGCGGCAAACAATACGAATGTTGCGGTAAAAAAAGGAAGATGTCCCTTTAATCCGCTCGCTAAGTGCAACCACGTGTGTTGTGATGACGCATCTCTTTCGTTTTCAGCGGCTGTCGCGATGCTTATGGTATATTACAAACTTAAAGATACTTGTCATGATGAGGGGATTGGCAAACGTTTAGTTGCCTTCATGGTGTTACCTTTTGCCTCTCATTGGCGAAAAAAGGCTGCTAAACGGTATCCTCATGTCGAATCGATTGTTTCCAAGTTTTGTCAAGAACAAGAGCGTAGTGAACTGTCGGATCGTGTGAGTTTTGATGCTTTTTGTCATCCTACCGCATTGGCACTTTCTAAAATTTTTTCCTATGATATTGCCGATGCGTCTTTATCTCGCGGATTAGAACGGTTGGGATATAATATCGGAAAGTGGGTATATTTGGTCGATGCGTTGGATGATTGGCAAGAAGATACAATAAAAAAACGCTTTAATCCTTATAATCGTCGCCTGGGAGACCAGGTAACCTACGAACAAGTTGCAGAATTTGCGAACAAGCAACTGAATGTGTGTATTGATGAAGCTTGTTTTACGTACGATCAATTAAATTTGAAAAATTTCAACCCGATTATTCGTAATATTTTAACATTAGGGCTTGCGGAAGTTCAAAAAAATGTTTTTGGAAAGGTGAAACAAAAATGAAAAATCCTTATGCGGTATTAGGCGTTGCAAAAGATGCGACAGACGAACAAATTAAAGGTGCTTATAGAGAATTGGCAAGAAAATATCATCCGGATAATTATGAAGAACAACCAATGAAGGACTTGGCTCAAGAAAAAATGAATGAGATCAACCAAGCATATGATCAAATCATTGAAGAAAGAAAAGGCACTCGTAGTAATCAATCGGCAAATGGCGGTTACAGCGAAATTGCACGCTTGATTGGTGAAGGACAATACGAACAAGCACAATTGTTGTTGGATGGTGTACCTATCAACCAACGCACAGCACATTGGTATTTTTTGTCCGGTAATGTCCAGTATAATCGTGGATGGTATGATGAGGCATATACCAATTATTCTACCGCATATCGTATGGATCCCAACAATATTGAGTACAGAAATGCCTTGGAGAGAATGAACCGTCGTCATAATGGTGCAGGGTATCGTACGCGAGAATACGGCGGCGACACTTCTTGTTCGGCATGTGATATTTGTCAGGCAATGATTTGTGCGGACTGCTGCTGTGAATGTATGGGCGGCGATTTGATCTCTTGTTGTTAATTTGGGTGATTCATGATGAAAAGCAGTAAAAAAATTGCTTTGAGTGGTATGATTAGTGCCCTTGCTGTTGTAATTATGTTAATAGCTTATTTCCCTTATTTGACATATGCATTACCCGCAATCGCAGGCGTCTTATTCTCGGTGATTATGATTGAAATAAACAGCAAATGGGCTCTTGGTTCTTTTGCTTCGGCGGCGATTTTATCATTGGTGTTATGTGAAAAAGAATCCTCTTTTTTATTTGTTGCTTTTTTTGGTTATTATCCGATTCTCAAAGCGTATTTGGAACGAATTCCGTCACGTGTTTTGGAGTATATCGTAAAATTTATTGTTTTTAACGTCGCCACGATTGTTTCCTACTTAGTGATCATTTACGTATTCCGTATTCCAATTGAAGATATGGGTGCGTTTGGTCGCTATACGATTTTGATTTTGTTGGGTATGGGTAACGTTATGTTTGTTGTCTATGACATGGCGGTTTCAAAATTGATTGATGAATATATGTTTAAATTACACCGTCGTGTTGGGCGTATGTTAAAATAAAAGGTGATTTTTTTGAGCCATGTAGTTATTGTTGGTGGTGGCGCCGCAGGGTTGTTGGCGGCCGGTACCGCATTACAATTAGGGAAAAAGGTAACTGTTGTTGAAAAAAACGCACGACCCGCTCGCAAGGTTATGATTACCGGAAAAGGAAGATGCAATGTAACAAATGCTTGCTCTACGCAAGAGTTGTTGGAGTCTGTTGTTACCAATCCCAGGTTTTTATATAGCGCTTTCAATCGCTTTTCATCCTATGATCTTATAGATCTTTTTGAAAACCATTTAAAAATCCCCCTTAAAACTGAGCGTGGAAATCGCGTGTTTCCCGTTTCTGATAAAGCGGTGGATATCGTAGACGGTTTGGTAAACTATGCCAAGGGTGCTCAATTTTATTGTAATTCGGTTTGCAAAGAGGTGCTTGTAGAAGAAAATCGTGTTGTTGGTATAAAATTGCAAGACGATACAATAATCGAGGCCACTTCGGTGATTGTAGCAACCGGTGGTCAATCTTACCCTACAACGGGTTCTACCGGTGACGGGTATCGGTTGGCAGAAAAATTAGGCCATACTGTCACTGGGATTCTGCCTTCTTTGGTTCCGTTAACCTGCCATACAACCGACTGTCGAGATTTGATGGGTTTAAGTTTAAAAAACGTAACACTAACGGTTACGGATAAACGAAGTGAGCGTAGTGTTTATTCCGAATTGGGTGAAATGTTGTTTACCCATTTTGGTTTGTCTGGCCCGTTGGTGTTGAGTGCCTCGGCACATATGAAGCCCATGGAGCCGGAACGCTACGTTGCTTCAATTGACTTAAAACCCGGTCTTACGCTTGCTCAGTTAGATGCAAGAATTCTACGCGATTTCCAGGAGAATATTCATCGTACGTTGCGCAATGCTTTAAATAAATTGCTGCCGACTAAGTTGATTCCGGTTATGATCAAGCGGGTAAAAATCTCTCCCGATTGTAAAGTCAATCAAATCACGAAAGAACAACGACTGCTTTTGGCACAAACCATGAAAAATTTTCAATTTAGTATTCATGATTTTCGGCACATTGACGAGGCAATCGTAACTTGTGGCGGCGTTTGTGTAAAAGAGGTCAATCCGCAAACTATGGAATCTAAACTTGTCAAAGGATTATACTTTGCCGGAGAAGTGCTGGATGTAGATGCATATACCGGCGGGTTTAATTTACAAATTGCTTTTTCTACCGGGTATCTTGCCGGGTGTTATGCTGAATAAAGAATAGGGGAGAAACGTTATGTTTCAAGTTGCAATCGATGGTCCATCGGGGGCGGGAAAAAGTACCATTGCCCGTGCGGTAGCCAAAAAATTGGATTTTATATACGTTGATACCGGTGCTTTATATCGTGCAGTTGGTTGGGCAGCGCTAAGCCGCGATATTGATTATCACAATGTTGAACAGGTCATGCCGATGCTTTCCCAAATTTCTGTCGATTTGGTTTATATAAACGGTATACAAGCCGTTTTGCTAAACGGTGTTGACGTAAGCGAGGAAATTCGTTTGCCTCAATCGTCCATGGCGGCCTCGGGTGTTTCTGCGCATCCGTGTGTGCGTGATTTTTTATTGAACACACAGCGTGAAATTGCCGAAAAAAATAATGTTATTATGGACGGCCGCGACATTGGTACGGTTGTACTGCCAAATGCTCATGTCAAAATCTTTTTAACCGCTTCAGCTGAAAAACGCGCACAGCGTCGATTAATCGAATTGGAGGATAAAGGAATCGCAACTACATATCATGAAGTTTTAGATGATATGATAAAGCGCGATTATAATGATTCTCACCGTGCCGTTGCACCATTAAAACCGGCGGATAATGCAATTATTATTGACACGTCTGAACTTGATTTGGAACAATCGATTGATGCTGTTTACACGACGATTTGTTCGATTGTAGAAAAATAAATCTTATAAGGAGGAACGATCCATGCTGTTTAAGATTGCCTATGCAATTTTATGGCCTATTTTTCATTTGCTTTTTCCCTATAAAATTATTGGTAAAGAAAAACTGAATGTGCATTCAAGTGGATTTGTGGTTTGTTCCAATCACATATCTTTTTTGGATCCTGTGTATTTGGCATATACGTTTAAACGTAAAAGACGATTGTTTTTTATGGCAAAACAAGAAATTTTCAAAAATCGCCTGTTTACGTGGTTCATCAAAGGAGTAGGTGGTTTCCCGGTTAATCGTGATGGCGGTACTTCCGGCATCAAGGCTGCGGAAGCATTACTGAAAGAAGGAAAAAATCTGTGTATTTTTCCTGAAGGAACTCGATCGAAAGATGGTAAAATCGGAAAAGGGAAGGCGGGAGCGGCCATGTTGGTACGCGAATTTGATTCCTATGTTTTACCAATTACTTTAGCCTGTAAAAACCAAAAAGTACGCGCTTTTAGAAAAGTCACAATTATTATTGGAGATGCTATTCAAATGCCGCCGTGTTCGGCTGAGATGTCGCAACGCGAGCACCTGCGTGTTTGTACTGCTGCCATTATGACACCGATTCAAGAAGGGCTTTCTCAATATGAACAACAAGCATAAAGCAACCATTACGTTGGCTAAAACGGCAGGTTTTTGTTTTGGTGTCAATCGTGCTGTTAATATGGTCAATGGTCTTCTGGAACAAGGTAATCGTGTTGCTACGTTGGGTCCGATTATCCATAACAAACAGGTTGTGGATGAGTTGCAGGCAAAAGGTGTCGCGATTTGTGAGAATCCCGAAGAGATATCCAAAGACACAACGTTGGTTATTCGTTCCCACGGCGTTTCCAAACAAGTATACGATTTTTTGGATTTTCACAAGATTGCGTATTGTGATGCCACTTGTCCTTTTGTAGAGAAAATCCATAAAATCGTTCAAACGGCTGCCCAAAATAATCAACCGGTTTTGATTGCCGGAGACTCAGAACATCCGGAAATATTGGGCATTCGAGGGTTCGCAGGTGAACAGGTTTTTTGCTATCAATCGACAGAAGAATTGATTGATTTACTAAAAAATAACATTTTTTTACGTGATTTACCTATTGTAAGCGTGTGTCAAACCACTTTTGACAAAAAATTGTGGGAAAAATGCGAAAAAATTCTTAAAAAGTACTGTACAAGTGCAGTTTTTTTTGATACAATATGTGATGCTACATCAAAACGGCAACAAGAGGCCGAAGCATTGGCACATGATAGCGATCTTATGATTGTTGTCGGTGGCCGCCACAGTTCCAATACGGTTAAGTTGTATTCAATCTGCCAAAGATTATGTCCCACTTTGCATATTGAGTCTGCTGACGAATTGGATCGTGACTATGTTTCAGGTTTTCGTCGTATTGGTGTTACCGCCGGTGCTTCAACACCGTCCGGTATAATAAAGGAGGTTCAACAAACCATGTCAGAAATCATCGACAACGTCGAAACTACCGAAGCTAACGCTTCTATCAACGAGCAGGAAATGCCTGCTACCCAAGAAAGTGAGGTGGCACAGGAAATGCCTGCGGCCGCTGAGAATACCACTCAGTCGGTACAAGCAGAATCGACCGTTGATGAAGAACCGCCTGTGCCCGAAAAATCCTTTGACGAAATGACCGATATGGAGGCTTTTGAGTATTCTTTAAATCAAATGAACTCCGATCAACGGGTCAAAGGGTATGTATTGGCTGTTACTCCCACCGAAATCCAAGTGGATATCGGTCGTAAACATGCCGGTTTCGTGCCCATGAGCGAATATTCTTATGATTCCGATGCCGACGCTATGAGCGAAGTGAAAGTCGGCGATATTTTAGACTTGATCGTTATGCGGACAAACGATCAAGAAGGTACTGTTATGCTTTCCAAAAAGCGTTTTGACTCCACCAGAATTTGGGACAATCTGATCGAAGCTCAAAATAACGGTACTATTTTGGAAGGTAAAGTTACCGAAGTGATCAAGGGCGGTATTTTGGTTGTCAGCAAGGGCATCCGTGTATTTGTTCCCGCTTCTCAAGCAACTGCCTCTCGTAACGATTCCTTGGAAGATATGTTACATACCACTGTTCAATTCCGCATTTTGGAAGTCAATCGTGCACGTCGTCGTGCTGTTGGTTCGATTCGTTCTGTATTGCGTGACCAACGCAAAGAACAAGAGAGTGCTTTCTGGGGCGATATTGCCGAAGGTAAAGTATTTACCGGCAAAGTTAAATCCTTGACTTCTTACGGTGCTTTTGTTGATTTGGGCGGCGTTGACGGTATGGTTCATATTTCTGAACTTTCTTGGAAACGCATTAAGAATCCTTCTGAAGTTGTTAAAGTAGGCGACATCATTGAAGTGTTTGTAAAATCCTTTGATGCCGAAAAGAAAAAGGTTTCTTTGGGTTACAAGAAAGCAGAAGATAATCCTTGGGCTATCTTTATGCGTGATTACAAATTGGATGATGTAGTTAATGTTAAAATTGTCAGCATGACCACTTATGGTGCATTTGCTAACATCACCGATGGTGTTGATGGTTTGATTCATATTTCTCAAATCGCCAATTCTCGTATTGCAAAACCGCAAGACGTTCTCGAAATCGGCCAACAAGTCGATGCTAAGATTATTCAAATCGACGAAGAAAAGAAACGGA
This sequence comes from Clostridia bacterium, assembly GCA_017556785.1. Classification (GTDB taxonomy): domain Bacteria; phylum Bacillota; class Clostridia; order Oscillospirales; family Acutalibacteraceae; genus UMGS1484. The sequence continues at coordinate 12,792 of JAFYMD010000152.1, forward strand.
TTAGTTTGTCGATTCGTGTTCTTTTGGATGATGAACCTGTTGCGGAAGAAGCTGTGGCTGAAGAAGCCGCTACCGAAGAGGTTGCTGAATAATTGATTTTGCATACGGGTCCGGCAATGCGTTGTATTACCGGACCCGTTTTATAAAAAGGTGGAACGTTTAGGATGAAACACTTTTGGAAACTGACCTTTAAAATGTTTCGCAATTTATTGGTTGCCAAAGTATTTGGGTTTGTGTTGAGTGCGACGATCATGGTGGCGCTTGACGGTATGATAGGATCATTGATTACGCAAATTTGCGCCTTTTTGATTCTTGTTGTTGTAATGTTTACCTCTGCTTGGGAGCAAGGTTCAAAAGACGGCAATATGATTTCAATCAACAAACTTAAAAATGACTGTTTGCTTGGGTTTAAGGCTGCGATGGTGGCTTCTGTATTTGAATTTGTTGCAGCAATTTGTTTGATTTTGTCCAAATTCGATATTGTCACCGAAACATTTACGCGTTTTTACGGTATTTTTAATAGTACATTTGTTCCGTTGCACCAAGCGTTGTTGCCCAATACGTTAACTGCCGCTGAGCATAGCCTTGTAGGATATGTTATAGCTGCTTTGACTGTTTTGATTGCTCCAATTTGTGCGGGCTTTGGGTATAGACTCGGGTTATATCAAGTCAATATTAGTGATACTTTGTTGTACACAACACCTGAAGCACGTAAACGCCACGAGCAACGATTAAAAGAAAAGCATAGTAAACGTTCCAAACGTAAAATGTTCCGTTAACAGTTGTAAACCCCGATGCATTTTCATAAAATGTGTCGGGGTGATTTATTTGAATATTAAGCGTATTGTAATACCAATCGTATGTTTGTGTTTCATAATTGTTTCTATTTTTTGGCCTAAAACGACCCATACTTTTTACCAAACCATAGCAAGTCAACATACACGATTTCCCACTATTGTTATTGATGCCGGACACGGCGGGATAGACAGCGGCACAAACGGCGATGATGGTACCGCCGAAAAGGATATTAATTTGGCGATATCCAAAAAACTTGAGCAAATCTTACGATGTATGGGTTTTTCGGTTATTATGACTCGCACACAAGACGATTTAATCAGCGATCCCGCGTTAGATACAATACGCAAACGAAAAAATGCTGATATTATGAAACGATTGGAGATTGCCAACTCGACCGAAAACTGTGTTTTGATTAGTATTCACCAAAATTATTTCCATCAATCACAATATAGCGGCGCTCAAGTGTTTTATTCGTCAAATCACACCGAGAACAAAGAGTTGGCAGATTGGTTGCAAAATGATATTATTGCTATGTTGCAACCGCTAAACACTCGAAAAACCAAGTCGATTGGGTCAGATGTGTATTTATTACATCATTGTAATAATCCTGCGGTTATGATCGAATGCGGCTTCATGTCAAATCCTAAAGAATTGTCGTTATTAAAAAATGAAAGTTATCAAACAAAACTTGCATTTACTATTGCACTTAGTTTAATTTCGTTTTATACTTAGTATATAAGTAGGGGAGGCGAAAGTATGGCATCCAAATTAAAAACGGTATATGTTTGTTCTGATTGCGGGTTTCAAACCGCCAAATGGTTTGGCAAATGTCCTGAATGTGAGGCATGGAACACACTAGAGGAGCAAGTGGTTAATGATGCATCGTCAGTAAAAAATACAAAAAACTTCCAATCGATTTCAGCTTCAAACGGAGTCGCAACATGCATTAATGAAATTGATACCACGAAGGAATTTCGTTATCACACCGGATTGGGTGAATTAGATCGTGTCCTTGGCGGTGGCATTGTAAAAGGTGCGGTTATGCTGGTTTCGGGTGACCCAGGGATCGGCAAATCAACCATTATGTTACAGGTGTGTCAACAACTTGGTGATCTAAAAATTCTATATGTTTCCGGTGAAGAGTCACAACGTCAAATCAAATTGCGTGCTTCTCGATTGGGTGTACATGCACCCAACTTGTTTATTATGTGTGGTACTGACGTGGAATCGATTGTTGGTTATATCCGGTTGAATAAACCGGACTTGGTCATTGTCGACTCAATTCAAACTATGAATTTGGAACCAATCAGTTCTTCACCCGGTAGCGTCACACAAATCAGAGAATGCACCAATTGCTTTTTGAAGGTTGCTAAATCTATGGAAATTCCGTTTTTTATTGTTGGTCACGTTAACAAAGACGGAGCAATTGCAGGGCCAAAGGTATTGGAGCATATCGTGGACGCGGTTTTATATTTCGAAGGCGAGAGAAATATGTCTTACCGCATTTTACGGGCGGTAAAGAATCGTTTTGGTTCTACCAATGAAATTGGTGTATTTGAGATGGGTGACAAGGGTTTGTATGAAGTGGAAAACCCATCGCTTATGATGCTTTCAGGGCGACCCAAAAACGTTGCAGGTACCTGTGTCGCTTGTGTCATGGAAGGTTCGCGTCCCATTTTGGCAGAGGTTCAGGGTTTGGTTTCTGCTACACCATTTGGAAATCCTCGCCGTATGTGTACCGGTTTTGACTATAATCGCATGAACTTGATTTTAGCTGTATTGGAAAAGAGGGGAGGCTATTTCTTTTCCAATTTGGACGTATATGTTAATGTAATTGGTGGATTGCGATTGGATGAGCCTTCTGCCGATTTAACGGTTGCCATGGCTTTGGTTTCAGGGTTAAAAGATAAACCGATGCCGGAGGATGTTATTGCTTTTGGTGAAATTGGTTTAGCAGGCGAAATACGCGCTGTGAATAGTGCTAAGGCAAGAGTGGCTGAAGCGGCACGTCTTGGTTTTAAACGGTGCATATTACCATACAATAATTTAAAGAATGTGAATGAATTAACAGATAAAATTGAGTTGATTGGTGTTCATAATGTGCGTGAAGCCTATGAACGAATTGCGGAAAATTTTTAAGAATTGATCAATAACAGTCACCAAAGGGAATCTCCACTTGGTGACTGTTATTTTTTTGATAATTATTATAAAGATGCAAAACAATTCGTTGGGTGCAAATTTCGGCATAATTAGAGCCGTGGGTTGTTCTTCGTATATATTATTATATTTTCAGATATTGCCGAAGCTTATTTGCTTAGATTAATTTGAATTGCCGTTGATGAAGGGCCATTCGTTATAGATAACCGAGAGACAGCGTATTGGAACAATGAATCAGTAATAAGTTAATCGGTTATGGTAATGAACTACAAAATAGAGATTAACGTAATGTTTATAAAATATAAATCCATCTATCGTCAGTTTAAGTTATATGAAGGCAGTAAGTTCCGGATCAATACAGGATTTGTAATAAAAAACGATACATCGGGGGAGATTGATATTGGGATGTGGGAATGAGTACTTGACACGTGAGCGTAATTGTGTTATAATTGAAGAAAATCAATATTTTCCGCAATTGAGGGGAGAGATTACTGCAAATGGGTAAATACACACAAGAGATCCGTACGACAGCACCAATCATACGAGATTTTTTAAACCATATGCTGGTAGTTAAAGGAAAATCACAACTTACGATTGATGAATACTATAAAGATCTAAGAACGTTTTTCCGTTACATTAAAGTTACCCGTGACATGGCCGATGAAAAAGATTTTAATTCTATTTCGATTCAAGATGTCGATATAGCACTAATTCAATCGGTTACGTTAAGTGATGCTTTTGGATTTATGAATTATTGTATTGACGAGCGAGATAATCATGCGGCAACTCGTGCGCGAAAAGCTTGTTCGCTTAGAGTGTTTTTTAAGTATTTAACCAATAAAGTGCATTTGCTGTCGCAAAATCCTATGGAAGAATTAGATACACCTAAAATACGAAAATCCTTACCCAAATTCTTAACTTTGGAAGAATCTGTTCGATTATTGCAGTCGGTTGACGGCCCAAATCGTGAACGAGATTACTGTATTTTAACTTTATTTTTGAATTGTGGTATGCGATTATCTGAGTTGTGCGGAATCAATATTAGCGATATAAGAGATGACGGAACCCTGCGTTTGCTTGGTAAAGGCGATAAAGAGCGAATTGTCTATTTAAATCAAGC
>JAFYMD010000153.1 GCA_017556785.1 Clostridia bacterium
GGGTATCATTGGCGGTGTATATCGTTGGTTTTCGGTGTATTGGGGCGGCGGTGTTTATACCCAACTTGCGTGTAGCGTTGCTACGATTCTTGCCGGTTTTATGGCGGCAGGACTCAGAAAATTGATGTTTGACAACAAAAAACCCACATGGGGATACGGCATATGTATTGCAGTGGTATGCGAAGTCATTCACATGATTTTGATTTTTCTTACCAACATGGACGATTCCTCGCAGGCGTTTGAATTTGTCAAAGGCGCAACCCTTCCCATGGTGTTGGGCAACGCGGTTGCCGTAGGCCTTTCCATTGTTATTGTTTCTTTGTTAAGTCACGAGCGATTCACCCGCAAAAAAGGAAACGAGCGAATTGCCAACACCTTTCAGCGGTGGCTTTTGATTTGCATTGTGGTTGCCTATTTGGTAACCAGCGCCTTTACTTTTATTTTGCAAAACGGAATGGCGCGTATTGAAACACAAGAGGTGTTTCAGGTGGCGATTAACGATGTGGAAGCCGACATTAAGGGAAAATCCGACGCACAGATTTTGGGCATTTGCGAAAACGTAAAGCAAGAGTATGAAAACAATTCTACCATAGCGTTACAAACCTTGGCAGAGCAATATAACATTAAAGAGATTAACATAGTCAATGCCGACGGTATCATTACCAATTCCACCGAAGCAGACGTAATCAATACGTACGACATGAATACCAAGGCACAATCCAAAGAATTTGTAGACGTGTTAAAAACACAAGATTCTTTTGTACAACAATACAGTCCTCGCGGCAAAGACCAGTCGGTTTGGCGAAAATACGCGGCAATCAATTTGGCCGGCGATGGATTTATTCAAGTGGGCTACGATGCCGAGCAAGTCCACCAAATGCTCAACGAATTTGTGGTTGACGTAACCAAAAACCGCCACGTGAGTACCGGCGGCTTTGTTGCCGTGTGCGACGACCAACTGCGTATTGTAATTGACAACGAGTACAGCGGGCTACCTGTTTCTACCATAGGCATTGAGCCTTCGGCTGAAATGAAAGCGGGCAAAAACGCAAGCGAAGTTTATTACACCGAAATTGTAGACGGTAAAGTCGAAGTCGGTGAAGAATATATGTACGTTTTCAAATTTATTGAAGGGTACTGTATTATTGCGGCTATGCCCAAAACCGAAGCCATGTTTATGCGTGATGCCGCAACCTATACCGGCATCTTTATGCAAGTGTTGATTTTCGCGGCTTTGTTTGTTTTTATTTACGTGTTGATTAAACGCGTGATTATTAACAATTTAAAGAAAATCAACGACACCTTAGGGCGTATCACCGAAGGGGATTTAAACGTAACCGTCGATGTTCGCTCCAACGAAGAATTTTCCTCTTTGTCAGACGACATTAACTCTACGGTGGCAACCCTTAAGCAATATATTGCCGAAGCCGCCGCCCGTATTGACAAAGAATTGGAATATGCAAAGCAAATTCAACTTTCGGCATTGCCGACCAACTTCCCCTCTGACCAAGAGTACAGCATTTATGCACAAATGCTTGCGGCAAAAGAGGTGGGCGGCGACTTTTATGATTTTTATAAACTCAACGATACAACGGTAGCATTTCTTGCCGCCGACGTTTCGGGTAAAGGAATCCCCGCCGCCATGTTTATGATGACCGCCAAAACCATTATCAAAGACTTGGCAGAAAGCGGTATAGCGGTAAACGATATTTTTACCAAAGCAAACGAAAAACTTTGTGAAAACAACGAGTCGGGTATGTTTGTAACCGCGTGGATGGGTATTTTAGGCCTGACCACAGGCACGGTACAGTTTGCCAATGCAGGGCATAACCCGCCCTTGCTTAAACGGGCAAACGGTTCGTTTGAATACCTTAAAACCCGTGCAGGCTTTGTGCTTGCCGGCATGGAGGGTGTGCGGTATCGTGTGGGTGAAATCACCCTTTCCCCCGGCGACCGACTGTTTTTGTATACCGATGGTGTGCCCGAGGCAACCAACGTAGAAAATAAATTGTACGGCGAAGACCGGTTGCTTTCTTTCATGAATCAAAACGCCACCGTCGAGGCGACCAAACTGTTGCCTGCGCTGAAAGAAAATATTGACCAATTTGTGGGCGAAGCCCCGCAGTTTGACGACATTACCATGCTTATGTTTGACTACAAGCCGCAAAGCAATGCAGAGCAAACGGTTGCCAAAACCTTGCCTGCCAAAATCGAAGCGTTGCCCCAACTGCTTGACTTTGTGGAAGAAACCTTAACAACCTATGAGTGTTCTCTCAAGGTGCAAACGGCAGTTTGTGTCGCGCTTGAAGAGGTGTTTGTCAACGTTGCACACTATGCCTATGGCGAAAGTGAAGGCGACGTAACCATGGAAATCGGGTTTGACCAAGACCAACGCACCGTAACCTTCCGCATGGTCGACGGAGGAATCCCCTTTGACCCGTTAAACAAACCTGACCCCGACATTACCTTGTCGGCAGAAGAACGTGAAATCGGCGGGTTGGGAATCTTTATTGCCAAAAAGACCATGGACAATGTAACCTATGCTTATGAACAAGGCAAAAACATTTTGACTATGATTAAAAAAATATAAAGGAGATAGAGTTATGACCATTGAAATTAAAAGAAACGCAGCAGAAATTACGTTGGAGATTACCGGCAGATTGGACACCACCACCGCCCCCGCTTTGGACAAAACCATTACCGAAGATATTAAAGAAGCAACCGCGTTGATTCTTGATTTAAAAGGGTTGGAATATATTTCCAGCGCAGGCTTACGTGTTTTGTTGGCTGCACAGAAAAAAATGCAAGCCGTAGGCACCATGAAACTGAAAAATGTTTGCGAAGAGGTAATGGACGTTTTGGAAATGACCGGCTTTGCCGACATTTTGGAAATTGAATAATTGAAACCAAGCTGAATATAAGGAGAATGCATATGCAATCCAATGTATGTAAAATTGAAAAAGGAACCAAAGATTTAGAAGCCATTTTAAATGAAAGCGAAAAAGTAGCGGTTTACAACGGTCTTGACCACAAACAAACCATGCAATTGCGCTTGCTTTGCGAAGAAATTGACGGTATGTTGCCCGAATTGGTTGAAGATTTTGAAGGCACTTTGTGGATTGAGTTTGAAGACGGCGTGTGCAAGGTAATGGTGTCTATTGTCATTGACGAAATCAGCACCGACAAAAAAGAACAATTGATTGCCATTGCCAAAAACCAAAAAAATGCGGCGGCAAC
>JAFYMD010000154.1 GCA_017556785.1 Clostridia bacterium
CCACGGGACCCATTTATGGGTAAGTAAGAAATAAATTGCGTGGCTGGCAGGCCAACAAAAAAGCGCACTTGTGCGCCGCCAGTAGTATTAGGGCTATGCCCGAAAATGAAATACCCCCCGTTATACGGGGGGATTATTATTGTATGGCATTTTTATGTCGTCGCATAATAAACCACAACAAAAACCCCCGACCATCCAAATTGATGGATGATCGGGGGAATAAATCGTTTGTTTAACCTTCTACGATACTTTTATATAACTTAATGTACTCTCCGGCAGAGGCATTCCAACTGTTGTCTTGTGCCATGGCACGGGAAACAGCGGCGTTCCATGCCGATTTGTCGGCATACAGCGACAGGGCACGTTGTACGGCATCGGCCATGTCGTCTCCGTTATAAGTTTGGAAGGTAAAGCCGTAGCCGTTGGGATCACCACAATCGACGATTGTGTCTTTTAACCCGCCGGTCTCCCGCACAATCGGCAAAGTACCGTAGCGTAACGCTACCAGTTGTGCCAACCCACAGGGTTCAAATTTCGAGGGCATGAGGAATAAATCGGCACCTGCATAAATTTGGTGGGCAAGGGTGGGGATGAATCCTATTTTGAGTCCCAATTTTTCGGGATATTTTTCGGCCATTTGGGTGAAATAGTTTTCGTAAGCCCAATCACCCGAACCCAAAATCACAAACTGCACGTCTTGCTCTAACAGGTGTTCCATGGCATATTGCACCAGATCCAACCCTTTTTGAGAAACCAAGCGCGTGACAATCCCGATCAAGGGTACGTCGGGATTTTGGGGCAGTCCCATGGCTTTTTGTAAAGCGGCTTTGTTGACGGCTTTGCCTGCCATATCATCGGCAGAGTAATTGGCTTCGATCATGCTGTCGGTGGCGGGATTGTACACTTCGGTGTCGATCCCGTTAATGATGCCCGACAATTTCCAAGCGCGTTCCTTTAAAATACCGTCCAACCCGTAGGAGAACCAAGGATCCATAATTTCCTTGGCATAGGTGGGACTAACGGTATTGACGGCATTGGCGGATTCAATCCCGCCTTTTAAAATATTGGCGCATCCGTCATAATCCAACAGAGAGTGAGCGTAAGAAGGAATGCCAAACACGTCCTCCAACACATCGTAGCCGTATTTTCCCTGATACTGAATGTTGTGAATGGTGAGCAAGGTTTTGATATTTTCGTAACCCGGTTTATGGGCATAGATCAAGCTGTGGTACACCGGAAGCAATGCAGTTTGCCAATCGTTGCAATGAATGATGTCGGGGATATAGTCGATCACAGGCAAAATTTCCAATGCGGCGCGGGCGAAAAAAGCAAACCGTTCCGCATCGTCATAATAGCCGTATAACCCGGCACGCTTGAAATAATATTGGTTGTCCAGCAAATAGTAGGTAACACCACCGACTTTGGTTTCAAAAATACCGCAGTATTGTCGCCGCCATGCTACGGGTACCGAAATGCTCCCAATGAATTGCATACCGTCACGCAAATGTTGGGGTACGTCTTCGTATAGCGGCATGACCACGCGGCAACCTACAAACCGCTTGCGTAAAGCGGCCGGCAGGGCACCGGCTACGTCGCCCAATCCCCCCGAAACGGCAAAGGGATATGCTTCGCTGGTTACAAATAAACTTTTCAAGGAATACGCCTCCTTCAGAAAAAATGGTTTATGGCGTTATACCAAAGAATCTTTGGCAATATAAGCAGGATAAGAATCAAAACCGATCAAGGTACGGGCAGGGGAAATCTCTACGTTTTTGTCGGTTATTACGTAAGAAAGCTGCGCTTTGTCCCCAATCAAGGTGTCCTGCATAACCACGCAGTTGGACAGTACCGCATCTTTACCCACTTGTACGCCGCGGAACAAAATGCAGTTGTCTACTTGTCCTGCAATCAAGCAACCATCGGCAACCAAACTGTTTTTGACTTGACTGCCGGGGGCATAACGGGCGGGAGCATCGTCACGGACTTTGGTCAAAATAGGACGTTCGGGGCAGAATAACGCTTGCCGAACCTTGGCTTGCAACAGATCTTCGTTGGCGGTCAGGTAGGTGGACAGACTGTCTATGACCCGTACGTAACCGTCCAACTTATAGGCGCGCATATTCAGTTGATCCAATTGCCGTTGATATACGTCGCGGCTCAAGGTGGTGTAGTTACGACTCATGGCATCTTTTACCATCTTAATCAACAAACTACGGTTGTGAATGGAAACGTTGATGGCATAGTCACAGGGTTCGTCGATTTGCGGATCGATCAAAATTTCGTCGATGGCTCCGTCTTTGGACAAACCAAACACCATGCGACCGTCGGTGCCACGCGGTTTTTTGCCGTGCACGTATCCGTAGGTGATGTCGGCACCTGATTGAATATGTTGATCCAACATAGCCGACAGATCGAAGTTGTATACTGTGTCGCAATCACAGAGCACCACGTAATCTTCTTTGGAATTTTCCAAAAAAGGCATCATGGCGGACAATTCCAACAAACGAGTGGCGTTGGTACCGCTGGCCATGTTGCTGTAAGGAGGGAACAAATAAATACCGCCGTTTTTACGGGAAAGATCCCAAGGCTTACCGCTGCCCAGGTGATCCATCAACGAGCGATAATTGTTTCGAGAAGAAATACCGATTTTGGTAATGCCTGCATGAACCATGGCGGACAGAGGGAAGTCGATCAAGCGATACCGCCCGCCAAAGGGAACCGAACCCATGCAACGACGCTGGGTCAGGTCACGGATCATATGATCTCCAATGTTGGAAAAAATAACACCAATACTGTTGGTTTTCATATTTGTTCACCCTCCTTTACGGCTTCTTGTACCATTTTTCCGGCACCGATCACAGCGCCTTTGCCTATGGTTAAGCCATCGCCCACCAAGGCGACGCCCCATTCGCCGCGATTGTCCATTTCTTCGGGGGCCTGCCCTATGACAGCACCTTCTTCTACCACGCAGTTTTCCGCAATCATGGCATATTTGACCACAGCACCTTTTTTGATAACTGTGCCCGGCATAATGATAGAGTACTGTACTTGTGCACCCGGTTCAATTACTGCACCGGAAAAGAGCACCGAGTAGTCTACCACACCCGAAACGTCACAGCCGTCGCTGATTAAGGAGTTGTGAATGTCGGCTTCGGGAGAAATATAGTGAGGAGGATTGGTGTCGGTACGAGAATAGATTTTCCAATTTTCGTCCAGCAGATCCAATTCTACCGAGGGGTTTAACAAATCTAAGTTGGCATCCCACAGGGATTCGACGGTACCCACGTCTTTCCAGTAGCCGTCGAAGGAATATGCCATCATGCGGCAACCGTTGCCAAGCATGGTGGGAATAATATTTTTACCAAAGTCGTTGGAGGAGTTGGGGTCGGCTTCGTCTTGTTCCAAATAAGCGCGCAGAATATCCCACTTAAAAATGTATACCCCCATAGAGGCTTTGGTGGATTTGGGAACTTTCGGCTTTTCTTCAAACTCGTAAATACTACCGTCTTCACGGGTGTTCATAATGCCGAAACGGCTGGCTTCTTCCAGCGAAACGTCCAATACCGCTATGGTACAGTCGGCGTTGTTTTGCTTGTGATAATCCAGCATTTTGCTGTAATCCATTTTATAAATATGATCCCCTGACAAGATCAGTACGTATTCCGGGTGATACCGTTCAATAAACGGAATGTTTTGGTAAATGGCGTTGGCAGTACCTTTGTACCAGTCGGCGCCGGCATTGCGTTGGTAAGGAGGCAACACGTGCACTCCACCGCCGCGACGGTCCAGATCCCACGCGTCACCGGTTCCGATATAATCGTTTAGCACCAGAGGCTGATATTGGGTCAGTACCCCTACGGTGTCGATCCCGGAGTTGGTACAGTTAGACATGGGAAAGTCAATGATGCGATATTTCCCGCCGTAAGGAACGGCAGGCTTGGCAATTTTTTGAGTCAACACGCCCAGTCGGCTGCCTTGTCCGCCGGCCAAAAGCATGGCAACACATTCGGTTTTGTAAAACATAATGTTGATACGGTCCTTTCCTTTGAAATTTAGGGAATGAAACGGGTGATTTGGTCAACAAGGCGCAATTCACCCACCTATCATTGTACAAATCATAGTATACCAAATTTCTCCTATGAATACAACCCTTTTTCATCAAAATCGTGTATGTGCACGAAAAAAGGGGGGTCGGTTTTGTACAACATAACCAAACAATCAAATGAATGGAACCATCCGATCGAAAAACAAAGCGTTAACAATATTTACTGCGAGTAAGAAGTGACCGTTGTTTTATAATAAACTTGAATTTATAAAAAAGGTGTGTTACCATGGAGAAAATCAAACATCGGCGCATACGGTTTACGGCTCGTCCTTCTTTGGGACGAAAAATC